>JBPCLS010000020.1:0-6464 GCA_051003055.1 Casimicrobiaceae bacterium | reverse complement strand
AATCTGGAGATCCCGGTAGAGAACCTGATCGGCGAAGAAGGCAAGGGCTTCAAATACATTCTCGACGGTCTCAACGCCGAGCGCACGCTTATCGCCGCCGAGTGCATTGGCGACGGCTATTGGTTCATCGACAAAGTCACTCGCTACGTCACCGAGCGCATCGTGTTCGGCAGACCGATCGGTCAGAACCAGGGCGTACAATTTCCCATCGCCCGCGCCTTCGTCAACCTCGAAGCGGCAAACCTAATGCGGTTCAAGGCGTGCGCACTGTTTGACGCCAACGCGTCCTGCGGCGCGGAAGCGAACATGGCGAAACTCCTGGCGGCTGACGCGTCATGGGAGGCAGGCAACGCGTGCCTGCAATTTCATGGTGGCTATGGTTTCGCCAACGAATACGATGTCGAGCGCAAGTTTCGCGAAACGCGCCTCTATCAAGTCGCGCCGATCTCGACCAATCTGATTCTCGCCTACGTGGCCGAGCACGTGCTCGGAATGCCGCGTTCGTTTTGACCTTTGGTAAAAACGCCCATGCACGCAAGACCGCCACGGTCCTATCTGTTCGTGCCGGGCGATCGTCCGGACCGCTTTGGCAAGGCGTGCACTGCCGGCGCTGACGCAGTGATCGTCGACTTGGAAGACGCCGTGTCGCCTGGCGAAAAAGTTGTGGCGCGCGCGGCTCTCGCAGCGTGGTTATCACCGGCGCAACCGGTCCTCGTCCGCATCAACGGTGCGGACACCGAGTGGTTTCGCGATGACCTGGCACTCTGCAGCGCAGCGGGAATCGCCGGCATCGTCGTACCCAAGGCCGAAAAAGTCGATGACGTCCTCACGGTTGCCGCACATGCCGGCGCGGCAACTAAGATTCTCCCGTTGATCGAAAGCGCGCGAGGATTCACCAACGCGCTTGCCCTCGCCCAGGCGCCGCCGGTGCAGCGGCTTCTCTTCGGCAATATCGATTTTGGGCTCGATCTTGGCATCAGCGGAGACGCCGAGGAGTTATTATATTTCCGCTCGCAGTTGGTGCTGGTCTCACGCCTGGCGAGCATCGCTGCGCCGGTGGACGGCGTGAACACGGCGATCGATGATCCGGCAGGGCTGCGCGCCGATACGTTGCGCGCCCGGCGCTTGGGTTTCGGTGGAAAACTCTGCATTCATCCCAAACAGGTCGGTCCGGTCAACGAGTGCTTTCGGCCGAGCGCAGCCGAAGTCCTCTGGGCGAAGCGGGTACTGGAGGCGGCGTCGACGGCAAACAATGCCGCGGTCGCGCTCGACGGCAAAATGGTCGATCGGCCGGTGATCCTACGCGCGCAGGCAATTGTCGACGAATGGGAAAACCCGCCTGGGGTCGTTAAAAGCCGATGTGATGAGAGGTGAGATGGCGTGTGGTTGCGCGACCATCTCAGCCATTTTCGATGAAACCCGGATATAGGCACATCCCGCCATCGACGAAAATGGTGGTCCCCGTGACGTAATCGGAATCGTCCGATGCCAGCCACACGGCGACTTTCGCCACGTCGTCCGGCTCGCCAATGCGGCCGTACGGGATCAGCTCGAGCAGTTTCTTGCGCGCCTTCGGCGTCGCCCAGGCGTTCCGATTAATGCCGGTCTTGATCGCGCCCGGGGCAATGGAATTGATCCGGATCTTGCGGTTGGCGACTTCCTGCGCGAGGCTCATCATCATCGTCCGCACGCCGCCTTTCGAAGTGGCATAGTTGACGTGCCCCGCCCACGGAATCAGCTCGTGGACGGAGCTCATGCAGATGATCTTGCCGGCTGCCTTGGAAACGGGCGATGCGCGCTGGGCGAGAAAATAGCGAATCGCCTCGCGCGCACACAAGAACTGACCGGTCAGATTGACGTTCAGCACCTGGTTCCACGCCTTCAACGTCATGTCTTCGCTCGGCGCGTCGTTCTGCAGGCCGGCGTTGGCAACGACGATATCGATGCGGCCGAATTCCTGATCGAAACGCTTGAACATGCGGCGGACCGCCGATTCGCTTGCGACGTCCGCCTTCAACGCGAGCGCTTCTCCACCGTAGGCGCGGATGTCATGCACGAGTGCGTCCGCGTTTTCCCTGCTCGAGAGATAGTTGATGCCGACCGCGGCGCCTGCCTCGGCAAAAGCGCGACAGATGGCCGCGCCGATGCCAGTGCTGCCGCCGGTGACCAGTGCTTTTTGGCCGAAAAGGATGCGCGCGACGGAGCCCGCCGCTCCCCGCGTTACTTGTTCCATGCCAGCCACCGCGTCGTCAAACGTTTGAGCAACGGCGTCAATCGGGTGCGCTGGTAAGCATCGGCCGCGTGGCGGATCGCCTCGGCTTGCGTTGGGTACGTGTGGATGACGTTGCTCAGCGTTTTGAAGCCCACGCCGGCGACCATTGCCAGCGTGATTTCGTTGATCATTTCCCCGGCATGACGGGCGACGATCGTCGCCCCCAGTATCCGATCGGTGCCGTCCTTGATCGTCACCTTGACGAAGCCCTCCTCCTCTCCGTCGGCAATGGCGCGATCGACATCGTTCATCGGGATCGTGAACGTCTTGACCGGGATGCCGCGCTTGCGCGCCTCCCGCGTGTACATGCCGACGTGGGCGATTTCCGGATCGGTATACGTGCACCACGGAACGGTAAGCGCAGAGAGCCGCTTGCGGCCGAAGAACAGTGCATTTTGCACGGCGATGCGCGCCGTCGCCTCGGCCATGTGCGTGTAGCGTGAATCCTCAATGATGTCGCCTGCCGCATAAATTCGCGGATTGCTGGTGCGCAAAAAATCGTCGACGGTTACGCCACGTTCGCCATCGTAATCGACGTTCGCCGCTTTAAGCTCCAGCCCGTCGACATTCGGCGCGCGGCCGGCGCCGGCGACCACTTCGTCGACCGTCACCGTACTTTCTTTGCCGGCACACACCATGTGCGCGGTCCTTTCATCGCCCGAGCGCGTCACCTTGACGACCTCGGTATTGAGATGAATCGCCAAGCCGTCGCGGGCTAAAGCCTCGCTCAAGATCTGCGCGGCGTCGCGTTCTTCCTGCGGCAGAAACTGCGGTTCGCGCTGGACGATCGTCACGTGCGACCCGAGGCGATGGAAAGCCTGCGCGAGCTCGCACCCGAGCGGTCCGCCGCCGACGACGAGCAGACGCCGCGGAAGCTGCGCCAGGTCGAAGACCGTCTCGTTGTTCAGGTAGCCAGCGGCAACAAGCCCTTCGATACCGGGGATTACCGGATGCGAGCCCGCGGCGATCAGCGCTCGTCTAAAGCGCAAGCAACGGCCGTCCACGTCCAGCGTATCGTTTCCCGTGAAGTGCGCGCCGCCGAAAAAAACATCCACGCCCAGCGCTTGCATGCGGCTCGCTGAATCTTTCTGGCTGATGCGTGCCTGAATGCGGCGCATCCGCTCCATCACCGCAGCAAAATCGGCGTGCGCGCTGCCGCTTTCGACGCCCAACATGTAGGCATCGCGCAGCTCTGCGCAAATCCGGGATGACCGGATGATCGCCTTGGATGGAACGCAGCCGGTATTGAGGCAATCGCCGCCAAGCGCCTCGCGCTCGATCAGCGCGACCTTCCCGCCCAGCGTTGCCACAATGCTGGCGCCAATCAAACCGGCGGTACCGCCGCCAATCACCACCAGGTTGTAGCGTCCGGAAGTTGCGGGATTGCTCCACGCGGCCGGTCGAACATTGGCGCGAAGCTTGGCAGCGGAACGTTCCGCCGCTTGCGCCAGCGCAAGGCGCGCGTTGGCGGCGCCGTGCTCGCTGGCGTTCACAACCAGCCTCCACGAAATCCGGCGCGGCGTAAACCCGTCGCGAGCGGCTCACAATGACCCAGCACGCGCCAGAGCAGACCCGAGCGGAAATTGTCGATCATCAGAACAATAGGCGCCTGTTCGATGGCAACCGCATGTTCCGCAACCCAGCCTTGGGCATCACCATCGGCCGAGAAACTTGGGTTGAAACTGCGCAATCTCTTCTCACCATCTTTCATTTGCGGGTAGACATCGCTCATGAAATGCAGCGCGGGCAGCACGATCTCGGGCGCAAACGGCAGACTGGCGGCGACTGCCCACGGCGCCAGCGTGCCGTCGTCCGGCCCGTAGGGCAGTCCGCGCGCCGTATAGTCAAAATGTCTGCGTTCGAGCGAGTCCTGCCGTCGCGTGACAAACCCGGGCCCCTCTCCCGCCGATATCCCCCAGCAGTGCCGGCTGTATCCAGTCCACTGCTTTGGATTCAGGATCGCGTAGTGCTGCTGCACATAGCTCGCGCGGCGGCTGTTCTCGAAATAGTCGCAACGCTTCTCGCGCATGAACTGATCCTGGATGCCGCGAAAATCGAGCCAAAGATGCGAGAACTGGTGGATGAATAGCGGTCCCGAATAAAGCAACTCCCAGCCGTAGAGATTTTCCCATTGGAAAGTCGCGGTCCACTCGCGATAACTCGCCGGCGGCAGCGGATGCGTCGGCGACCCGAGGCCGAGCGCATATAAGATGATGGCCTCACTGTACCCCTCCCAGCCGTAGTTGAGAAAACCGGACTCGGGCTTCCACCCATGCTTGACCATCGCGCTGCCGTTCATCGCCCAGTGCCAATCCGCACGCCGGTAAAGAGCGTCGGCAAGCGCGCGAATCTCTTGCTCGGCAGAGGCATCCCCATCGAAATAGGCCGCCGCGGCGAGTATGCCGGCGAAGAGCAGCGCCGTATCGATGGTCGAGAGTTCTGACGCCCAGGCGCGCCGGCCAGTCTCCATTTCCAGAAAGTGGTAGTAAAGGCCGTACACACCGGTCGCGGTCGCAGCGTCGGATTGTTCGCTTTCCTTAAGGAAGCGCAGCAACGCAAGTGTCCGCTGCGCGGCATCGGCGCGCGTCATAAAGCCGCGTTCCACACCTACTAGATAGACGGCGAGTCCCATGCCGGAAGCAGCAATACTTGCATGACTGCCGGGCGCGCTGGTGTCGGCGATCAGGCCGTTGTCCGGATTCGCGTGGCGCAGAAAGTAGTCGAAGCTCGCCCGCTGCAAAGCATCGAGGAAGGCTTGATCGGAATCTATTGGGACCTCCGGTCGGACCGGCGATAGCATTCGAACATTCTCCGGCTTCTTGCCACTGGCATCCATCCCGAACGCATCACTGCTCCAGTATCGACTGACCCCTCGTGTGGCTCGTGGTAGGGGATCCGCGACGATCTCCGCTGGACGTTGTGTGGCTCCAATTCTCACCGCAGGCGGGCCATGAACAGGCCGGCCACCGGCCTGCCTTGGTCTTGAGCCCCTCCAGCTACAACGCGAAAGCCGGATTGATGCTTTGCTGTCCGATGACGACGCAAGTGAAGAACTATCCGTTCGAGGTCGCGATGGATGATGGTAGGGGAGGCGCGATACTGTCCGATCAAGTCAAAAGTGTCGATTGGCGCGCGCGCAGGGCCGCGCATAAGGGCCGAGTTTCGGGCAGTACGCTTGTCGAGGTTCGCGCCAAAGTTCGCACGCTCATTGGCTAGCGGCAATGTCGTGCCCTGAGCGAGTCCACGAATTCTCGCCGTCGCGGAAACCACGATGACCATGGGCGCCGTCGCGACACGGCGCCGCGCTGGTCAGTACGTCGTCAGCGGGCGGAAGTATTCGACGCGGTCGATCGATTGCACGCGGATGTCGCGGATGTCAACACCCTGCAGCACGCGAAGCTTGATCACGTCACCCGCGCGCGTCCGGTCCCAGAGCTTCTGGTAGAACTCGGCCTGAGAGAGCACCGCATCGTTGCCGACGGCCAGAATGATGTCCCCCTGCTTCACACCCGCGCTGTCCGCGGGGCCGTCGGGCGACACACGCGACACGATCAACCTTCCCTGGATTTCTTCTGCGGCGAGGCCGATCCACGGCCGCGGCGCGTCCTTGCGCCGGCCGGTCTTTACCATGTCATCGAGAATCGGCTTCAGTGCGTCGATCGGCACGAACATGTTGCCGGGCAGCTTCGGAGTATCCGCGGTCGCCTCGCGCACCACCAGCGAGCCGACGCCAACGATCGTTCCTTTGCGGTCCACCAGCGCGGCACCGCTCCAGCCGGTCGTGGGCGGACTCGTGAAGATTGCTTCGTCGAGCATGTACTCCCAACTCGCCGTGAATGGGCGCCGCGATACGACGTACGCGAGTGCCGTGTCCGGGACACCGCCCCAACCCGCGATCAACACCGGCTCGCGATCGGCGAGCTTCGATGAGTTGCCGAGCGGCACCGGCGTCACGTTGAAAGGGACGGTCGTCTTCAAAAGGCCCAATCCGGTACGATGGTCGTAGGCGACAACCCGCGCCGGATACGAGCGCCCACGCGCATCGGTCACCTTCACAACGTCAGCTTCGACGATCAGGTAGCCAATCGTCAAAATCAACCCATCCTTGCCGATCACCGTGCCGGTACCCTCGCGTGCTCGGCCAAGCGTGGAATTACTGCGGGCGTTTGGTACGGCAACGGTCCGCACGCGA
>JBPCLS010000019.1:0-3874 GCA_051003055.1 Casimicrobiaceae bacterium | reverse complement strand
GTGCGGCGCGCGTCGCGTGCGACGTGGGGACCGATGTTGCAGGCAGGCGTCAAGATTTTCGAGTATCAGCCCACGTTGTTTCACGTCAAGATGATGGTTGTCGACGGCTTGGTGGCGTCGTTTGGTTCGACCAATTTCGACGAACGCTCGTTTTTTTTGAACGACGAGGCCAATCTCAACGTGTATGCGGCCGATTTCGCGGCCCGTCAGCTGGCCGATTTCGAACGTGATCTCGCCAAGACCCGCGAGATCAATTACGCGCAATGGCTCGGTCGGCCGCTGATCGAAAAGGCGTGGGAGCACCTGGCGGCGCTGCTGCGTTCGCAGCTCTAGCGCAATAGGGCGTGCGCGATCGAATGTGACGCATCGCCTCGCGCTTTAGTCTAGCGACTCAGTCTGGTAATTTTGACGCGTGCGGAACGCTCTGGGATAATTTAAGGTTTGGCGAGCTAGCTCAGCTGGTTAGAGCAGAGGAATCATAATCCTTTGGTCGGGGGTTCGAATCCCTCGCTCGCTACCCGATCCCCCAACTGTCTGCAGCATAAGACGTCAGGCCGGCGGCAAATCCCAGTATGGGTTGTAACCGCCAGGGCTCGATGGGTGCAACTCTGGACGCGCTTGCAGCGTTACGTCGCCATCGGGTAAAGATGTCTGTTCGCCATCGTCGCCGACGACAGTATCGCTGGCCGGCCATTCCGTCCGTCGCCGAAGAAGGGTTGGTACGTTTTGCAATAAATCGTTCATCGTCATCACCTAATGTCATGGACCGCGTCTGAACAGTCCGAAAATTAGCGATACCACGAATAGCACCACAAACATGTAAAACAGGATTTTAGCGATTTCGGTCGCACCGGCCGCGATACCGCCGAAGCCAAATACCGCAGCGATAATCGCGACGACAAAGAAGATGACGGCCAAGCGAAGCACTTAAGCGCTCCTTGATCTCTATCGACGGCGCAACGCAGCTGAGTGCGAGAGGAATGGAATCAAAGGCGATGTTACCGTTGCCTACTTACTCTGGCTGGGGCTTTCCGCCGCTCTTCGTGACGTCCCTGGCAGCAGGCACGTTTTGGCCCTTCAGCGCAACATCCTCTTCCTTAGCGCGCTCCAACCCCGCCTCCTCCGCCGCTTTCAAATCGGCAGCCTCGCGGGCGTCGGCGGGCGCAGCAGCACGCGCTGCCTCTTCAACTTTGCCCGATTCGACGAATTCCTTGGTCGCCTTGTCGTACTGGCGGCTGGCTTCGTAGTTGCCTTCCCCGTGCACCTTGTCTTTGGTGCTTACGCCCTCTCCGTCTTTGGTGCTCACGCCTTCTCCGTCTTTGGTGCCCATGCGCCCTCCTTATCGGCCGATCAATATTCCGCCAAAGCCGACGGTACGGGAAAGTATCCCCGCTGCGTTCGCAACAAGTCATCGGTTTTGCGCGAATTTGCATGTCGCAGCACGTCCTTGACCAACGTAGGCGAATGTCCTACATTGCGCCGCCGTACAAAGGTTGGGAGTTTGCGCGTTGCGGTAAAATTTCGTTCATGTTGCTCCTGACGGTAAATGGGATCGAACGAAGCTGGTCCGCCGATGCGACGACACTCGCTCAAATCGTTCGAGACCTGAACCTCGAAGGCAAGCGGATCGCCGTCGAATTGAACGGCGAGATCGTTCCGAAGAGCCGCTATTCCGCAACGCATTTGCGCAACGGCGACAAACTGGAAGTGGTCGCTGCCGTCGGAGGCGGCTAACTCTTAAGCGCGTAAAATAGCAATCATGAACGCGCCCGCCCGACATTCCGCACTCGACGATCCGCTTGTGATTGCCGGCCGTGCGTACGGTTCGCGCCTGCTTGTTGGCACGGGCAAGTATCGCGATTTCGCACAAACGCGCGAGGCTATCTCGGCGTCGGGCGCCGAAATCGTCACCGTCGCCATTCGCCGGACCAACATTGGCCAGGACGCAAATGCGCCCTCGCTGCTGGATGCGTTGTCTACTGCCGAATACACGTATCTGCCCAACAGTGCCGGCTGTTACACCGCCGATGATGCGGTACGGACGCTGCGGCTCGCACGCGAACTGCTCGACGGGCACCCATTGGCCAAACTCGAAGTGCTGGGCGATGCGAACACGTTGTATCCGAACGTCCGCGAAACGCTCCATGCGGCGGAAGTTCTCGTCGCCGACGGCTTCGAGGTCATGGTGTACACGTCCGATGATCCGATCATCGCCCGCGAACTCGAGGCCATCGGCTGTGTCGCGATCATGCCGCTCGCGTCGCTGATCGGCTCCGGCATGGGCATCTTGAATCCGTGGAACCTGCGACTCATCATCGAACACGCCACGGTGCCGGTACTGGTCGACGCGGGTGTGGGCACCGCCTCCGACGCCGCGATCGCGATGGAATTGGGCTGCGCCGGGGTGTTGATGAACACCGCCATCGCGCAGGCGCAGGATCCGGTGCGCATGGCGCGGGCGATGAGGCTTGCCGTCGAAGCGGGACGCGAAGCGTTTCTCGCCGGCCGCATGCCGAGAAAACTCTACTCGGCGAGTCCGAGTTCGCCGGTGTCCGGGCTCATTTCTTAAAAGTGCGATGAAGTTCCAGCGTCCGCCTCTTGGGGCGGCATTGGCAGCTGCGTTTGCCTTTGCGGCGACCTGTGCGCCGGCCGCGCCACTTGCACCCGCGCGCGTCGTCGAGCTATGCGCGAACGCCGACGGCCAGGCACACTGCGGCCGGTTGATCGAGGCCGAGCAATTGAAGGCGTTGCCCAATCTGGCCGTGCGCGACGGTGATGCGCTGCGGGTTTCGCTGTTTCCGGCGGGCGTCCGCGAATTCGTCGACGTCGACACGATTCGCGGTTCACAAACTTATTCGCTGTGGGATTACTGGGGACCGATCAACGCGGTCGTGCTGTTTACGACCAATTTGGACCGCACCGGATACGCCGTGCTGCAGCGCGCGACCGGCCAGTTGACGGCGCTTCCCGCGGAGCCGGTGCTGGCGCCCGATCGGCAACGGCTTGCGATTGCCGATTTTTGTGCGAAGGATTGTGAGAACGACATCACGGTGTGGCGGGTAACGCGTGAAGGCGTGCGCGGCGAATCCGCATGGAAACCGCGGGAGACCTGGACAGACGTTACGGTGTACTGGAAAGACGCCGCAACGCTCGCAATCGAGCACACGCTGAGCGACGGCAAGACGCTGACCCTGGAACGGCGCCTAGCCGACCCAGGTTGGTCCAAATTCGACGCGCGCTGATCGTCGCGCTCAGTGTGCAAAATGACTGTGCACAATGAGTGCACAACCATTCGATGTCCCCGGCGCGCCTGATGGCGTGTGCAAACCCAAACCCATTCGCAGCTATGTGCTGCGCCAGGGACGGATGTCACAGGCGCAAAGGCGGGCGCTCGAAACGCTGCTGCCTCGCTGGGGCATTTCCTTCTCACCGCACCTCATCGATTTCGGCCAGACTTTCGGCCGCGCCGCGCCTGTGATTCTGGAAATCGGTTTTGGCATGGGGGAAACTACGGCGCAAATCGCGGCCGCGCATCCGACTCATGATTTCCTTGGCATCGAAGTGCATTCACCGGGCATCGGGGCGCTGCTAAAACAGGTCGACGAACTTGGTCTGTCCAATGTGCGAATCATCGCGCACGACGCCGTAGAAGTCCTCGCGCGGATGATCCCGCCAGCGTCGCTGGCCGGCGTGCACGTGTACTTTCCTGATCCGTGGCCCAAGAAGCGCCATCACAAACGGCGTCTGTTGAAGCCAGCCTTCGTGCGCGAATTGAGCGTACGGTTATTGCCGGGCGCCTACCTGCATGCGGCGACCGACTGGAAGGACTACGCCCTGGAGATACTCGCCGCGTGCGCAGCGGAACCGTTGCTGG
>JBPCLS010000018.1:0-4623 GCA_051003055.1 Casimicrobiaceae bacterium | reverse complement strand
CTTGAAATTGACAGGCGAGCGCCGAGCGTTCACAATGCTCGGTTATTCAATTAACACTCGCTCCACTCACTCCCCCTGGAGGATTTTATGCGCATTTCGAACACGCTCGGGATCACGCTTGTCGCGGCGGCTCTGGCTACGGTCTATGGCTGCGGCAAAGGAGAACCTAAAAAAGCTGCCGAGGCGCCCAAGACCGCGCCGGCTGCACCGGCGGTCGAAGCCGCCACCGTCGTCAAGATCGGCCATGCGGGTCCGCTCACCGGCGGCATCGCGCACTTGGGCAAGGACAACGAGAACGGCGCGCGCCTCGCCGTCGACGAAGCGAACAAGAAGAACATTAAAATTGGCGGCAAGGCCGTTCGGTTTGAACTGATGGCCGAAGACGACCAGGCCGACGCCAAGCTCGGCCCCACGATTGCCCAAAAGTTCGCCGACGCGAAAGTGGCCGGCGTGGTCGGCCACCTGAATTCGGGCGTCACCATCCCCGCCTCCTCCGTGTACAACCAGGCCGGCATTCCGATGATCTCGGGTTCGGCGACCAACCCTAAATTGACTGAGCAAGGGTTCAAGGTCGTGTTCCGCGTGGTCGCGCGTGACGACCAGCAAGGACCGGCCATCGCGCAATATTTAAACGACGGCAAGATCAAAAAAGTCGCGATTGCCGACGACGCGACTGCGTACGGCGAAGGTCTCGCGAACGAAGTCGAGAAGACGCTAAAGACCGCGGGCGTGCAAATCGTCGCGCGCGAGAAGACCAACGACAAAGCGACCGATTTCAAACCCATCCTGACCAAAATGAAGGCGCGCAATCCGGACGCCGTGTTCTATGGCGGCATGGACGCGACCGGCGGGCTCATGCTGAAGCAGGCGCGCGAACTCGGCATCAAAGCGGTGTTCTCGTTCGGCGACGGCGCGTGCACCGACAAGATGAAGGAGCTGGCCGGTGACATGTCGGAAAACCTGATTTGCTCGCAGGCCGGGCTGCCGGCGTCGGCCGCATCGAAGACCTTTCTCGATGCCTATAAAGCGGCGTTCAAACAGGACCCGATCATCTATGGCCCATTCACGTACGACGCGGGAAATATTCTGATCGCGGCCATGCAAAAGGCCGATTCGACCGATCCGGCCAAGTACCTGCCCGAGGTGCAAAAAATCAGTCACGCGGGTGCGACGGGTCAGATCCAGTTTGACGAAAAGGGCGATCGCAAGAACGCCGAGATCACGATTTTCACCATGAAGGGCGGGAAACTCGAACCCGTGGCTGTCGTGCAAGCCGGCAAGAGCATGAAATTCGACGAGTTCATGAAGGCCAGTACCACAGCAATGGCCGCAGGCGGCGCGCCTAAGCCCGCGCCAGCGGCGGCACCTGCGCCGATGGCTCCGGCGGCACCAGCCCCCGCACCGAAAAAGTAAAGTCGGTAAGCGAAATCGCGAACAAACGGCGTCCTGCGGGGCGCCGTTTTCGCATGGGTACCTGTCTCGCCTCGTCTGCTCGCCTGCGGTGGGCCAGGGGTGGCGGCGTTGCACTTGCCCCGATCCGCCCCTAGACGCGACAATCAGGTCACCGCTTAATTGCCGGAGAGCTTCTGGACACGTTCCTGCAGCAGATGGTGAACGGCCTGACGTTGGGCAGCGTGTACGCCGTCGTCGCGCTCGGCTACACGATGGTGTACGGCATCATCCAGCTCATCAACTTCGCGCACGGCGAAGTGGTGATGATCGGCGCGATGGTCGCGTACACGGTCATCGTGGCACTGACCGGCGCCGGTACGGGACTTCCGCCGCTCGCGATCGTGGGACTGGGCCTCATCGTCGCGATCCCTGCATGCATGGCCGTGGGGTACACGCTCGAACGGGTTGCGTATCGTCCGCTGCGCAGTGCCCCGCGCCTAGCGCCGCTGATCACCGCGATCGGCTTGTCGATTGTCCTGCAGCATTTGGCCCTCATCATCTGGAGCCGCAATCCGCTGCCGTATCCGCAGCTCGTGACGGCGGTTCCCTATTACCTCACTTCGACGCCCAACGGCGCCGCGATCACCAACATCCAGATCGCCATCATCGGCGGCTCGCTTGCGATGATGGCGGGTCTGCTGACGCTCGTATACCGGACGAAACTGGGGATCGCGATGCGCGCGACTGCGCAAAATCAGCAAGTGGCGGGGCTGATGGGAATCGACATCAACCGGGTGATCGCGCTGACGTTCGTCATCGGTGCCGGTCTCGGTGCCGTGGCGGGCGTCATGGTCGGCAGCTATTACGGCATCGCGCACTACCAGATGGGATTTCTGCTCGGCCTCAAAGCCTTTTCGGCCGCCGTGCTGGGCGGTATCGGCAACCTGGGCGGCGCCATGGTGGGCGGTCTGCTGCTCGGTGTCATCGAAGCGCTCGGCGCCGGCTACGTCGGCGATCTGACGAACCTGTGCCAACTCTCGGGTTGGTTCGACGCGCTCGCGCAACGCTGTGCGAGCGATCCCAACGTTACGCTCTTCGGATCCAACTATCAGGATGTGTTCGCATTCCTCGTGCTGATTGCCGTGCTCATTTTCCGGCCATCGGGGCTGCTGGGTGAGCGGGTGGCGGATCGCGCGTAGCACACCATGAAAGATCTGTTGCCGCTCCGGAACAAGTCGCTTACCGTGTGGATCGGGCTGGCACTCGTCGGCGTGGCGCTCATCCTGTTGCCGCTGGCGTTGTCGCAAATCGGCACCGCATGGGTGCGCATCACCAACCTCGCGATCCTGTTCGTTCTGCTGGCGCTCGGACTCAACATCGTCGTCGGCTTCGCCGGTCTTCTCGATCTGGGCTACATCGCGTTTTACGCAGTCGGCGCGTACGTCTACGCGCTGCTCGCCTCGCCGCATTTCAATCTGCACTTGCCATTCTGGGTCATTTTGCCGATCGCCGCGGCGGTTGCCTGTTTTTTTGGCGTCATCCTGGGTGCTCCCACGCTCAAGCTGCGGGGCGATTATCTCGCCATTGTGACACTGGGTTTCGGCGAAATCATCCGCATATTTCTGAACAATCTGTCGCAGCCGATCAATCTGACCAACGGGCCGCAGGGCATTACGCTGATCGATCCCTTCCGGATCGGCGGCTTCAACTTTGCAACAAACGAGACTTTTTTTGGGCTCAACTTCACCGGACCCGTCAAGTATTACTACATGCTGATGCTGATCCTGCTCGGCGTGATCGCCGTCAACCTGCGGCTGCAGAACTCGCGTATCGGCCGCGCTTGGGAAGCGATTCGCGAGGACGAAATCGCGGCGCGCGCGATGGGCATCAACACGACGCGCATCAAGCTGCTGGCGTTTGCCATGGGCGCGTCGTTCGGCGGTATTTCCGGTGGCATCTTCTCCGCGACTCAAGGATTCGTGAGCCCGGAGAGTTTCGTACTGGTCGAATCGATCATGGTGCTGTCGATGGTCGTGCTGGGCGGCATGGGCAACATCTGGGGCGTGATCCTGGGCGCCGTATTGCTGTCGTTCGTGCCTGAGGTGCTGCGCTATACGGTGGAGCCCGTGCAACGCGCGCTGTTCGGCCGCATGCTCATCGAACCTGAGGTGATTCGCATGTTGCTGTTCGGCCTGGCGCTGGTGCTGATGATGCTCTACCGGCCTGCAGGCATTCTTCCCTCCGCCGTCCGGAAGCGCGAGTTGGAAACTCCCCAAGTCAAGACGACATGAGTGCCGCGCCGCTCCTCTCATCTCGCGGGATTACCAAGCGCTTCGGCGGTGTGCAAGCGCTGTCCGATATCGATTTCACGATCAACCGCGGCGAAATCTACGGCCTGATCGGGCCCAACGGCGCCGGCAAGACGTCGCTGTTCAATGTATTGACCGGTATTTATGACACCGACGCTGGAGAGTTTACGTTCGACGGACTGCCGTTACGTGACCTCAAGCCGCATGAGGTCGCGGCCCGGGGAATCGCGCGAACCTTTCAGAACATCCGCCTCTTCGCCAATCTGTCGGCGCTCGAAAACGTGATGATCGGCCGCCATGTCCGAACGCGCGCCGGAGTCTTTGGCGCAATCGTCCGCGACGCAAAAACGCGCGCCGAAGAGCGAGCGATCGAAAAACGCGCGTACGAGCTCCTTGCTTACGTCGGGATTTCCGAGCGCGCGAACCATCTGGCGAAGCACCTTCCGTACGGCGATCAGCGCCGCCTCGAGATCGCACGGGCGCTCGCCACCGAACCCAAGCTGCTCGCGCTGGACGAGCCGGCCGCGGGGATGAATGCGACGGAAACCGCGGGACTGCGCCGACTCCTCGAAGGCATCCGCCGCGATGGAACCACGATTCTACTGATCGAGCATGATATGAAGCTCGTCATGCGCGTGTGTGATCGTGTGCTCGTGCTCGACTACGGTAAGAAAATCGCCGAAGGCAGCGCTGCCGAGGTGCAGAACGACGCCAATGTGATCGCCGCGTATCTCGGTGGTGAAGTGACGCTCGATCTGAAAGGTGCGGCGTAAATGCCTTCCCCCACGAGCGCGCTACTCGAACTCTCGCGTCTCGAAATCGCGTACGGCGGCATTCAGGCGGTCAAGGGCATCGATCTGTATGTTGCGAAGGGGGAGCTCGTGTGCCTGATCGGCGCCAATGGCGCCGGCAAAACGACAAC
>JBPCLS010000017.1:0-7675 GCA_051003055.1 Casimicrobiaceae bacterium | reverse complement strand
TTCAGATACGCGACCGGTATGCGCATGTCTTCGAGCCGCAGCGCCTTCACCGCCTTGAAGCCGAACACATTGCCGATGATCGACGCCGTCAGGTTGGCGATCGATCCTCCCTCGAACAGGTCGAGGTCGTAGGCGATGTAGGCGAAGAACTGCGCCTCAGTCTTCGTGCCCGGGCCGGTGTTAGGTACTGCATCCACACGGTAGGCCTTGGCGCGGTACAGCTCGCAGGCGGTTAGCCGGTCGGTCCAGACCACGGTCCAAGTGGCTGTCGACGACTCGCCGGCCACTGCGGCGGCGGCTTCTTCCGCGTCCACACCCTCCTGCGGCGTGATGCGAAACATGGCGATGACGTCGGTATCCTTGGGCGGATAGTCGGGCTGCCAGTAGCCCATTTGCTTGTACTTGAGCACGCCCGCCGAGTAGCGCTTCTTGGCGTCGGTGATCTGCGTCGGTTCGTGCATCGTGCCCACAGGACTCTCCTCTTTCGTGGTTCGGGGGTAACGTGCTGAATGCGTGAAATCAAATATACGCAGCCGATAAAAATTAGTTTAGTTAAATATTTTGCTCATTACATATCGTTTTGCTAATATCGTTAAATGCCGATTTCCAAGCACGCGAGCTTCCGCCAACTGACTACCTTTCACGCTGTCGCGAGGCTCGGCAGCGTGTCGATGGCGGCACAAGAACTGCACCTGACGCAGCCGGCGGTGTCGATCCAGATCGGCAACCTCGAAGAGTCGGCCGGCACACCCTTGCTGCAGCGCACGGGTCGCGGTATTCGACTGACGGAAGCCGGAGAGCTGCTGGCAAGCTATGCCGGGCGCATCCTCGAGTTGTGGCGCGAAGCGGGCGACGAAATGGCGTCGTTGCAGGGTGACTTTTCAGGAACCCTGCGCGTCGGTGCCGTAACTACGGCGGAGTATTTGTTGCCGCCGCTGCTGGTGACATTCGCCAACGAGAACCCGAAGGTGAAGGTCAAGCTGCAGGTCGGCAACCGTGACGAGATCGTGCGCATGCTGGCCGGGCACGAGATCGACATCGCGATCATGGGGCGACCGCCCGCCGAGCTGAAGACCGACTCCAGTGCGTTTGCCAAGCACCCGATGGCATTCGTCGCCGCACCTCACCATTCGGTGATGTCCGACCCCGCCATTTGTCTAGCCACACTGGCCGGGGCACGCGTCATCGTGCGCGAGCGCGGATCGGGTACCCGCGCCACCGTCGAGCGGCTGTTCAAGGATGCCGGGCTGCACTTGCGCGTCGGCTCCGAGATGTCGAGCAACGAAGCGATCAAGCAGATGTGTGCAGCCGGCTTCGGCGTCGCCTTCCTGTCCATGCACACCTGCGTTCTGGAGATGAATGCGGGCCTGCTGAAGCTGGTTCCCGTTGCCGGCAATCCGCTTGAGCGCGACTGGTACGTGATGCATCTCGACTCCAAACAACTGCCTCAAGTCGCGGCTGCCTTCGAGCAGTTCCTCCGTGCGCACGGGCAAGAGCAGATTCAACGCCAGCTCGAACAGACGCACCCCATGCGCGCGTCGTCGATGAAGCGCGCTGGCGCCTCCTCGCCTGCTCCGACGGCGCGACGCAAAAGGACCGGTATGGGCAAGTAAGCTTTAGCAGTTTGTTGAAATTATATTCATTCTGGGTGGGCACCAAAATCGCGACCTCGTAGAACGGGCTACAAGCGATTCTTCTACCCCTCGGAGGGGTCGGAGCACCCCCAAAACTGCGCGTCTCGACCACAGCATGTCGAATTTCAACAAACTGTTAGTGCCAGCCAAACGCCGAATACTTCTTCGGACTCAGCGACGGAGCAGCGTCAATCAGCCGGTGCCACGCCTTCCATCGCTGCGGATCATTCGTACTGGTCGTGGCTTCGCATAGTTTGTCGCGAGTCCGCGCCATGCGGGTATATTGCTGGTCACGGGACCGGTGTCCAAGCACATGGCCATCGCACTGCAGCGAACGTACGATGCGACCCCCGATCCGAAGCTGGTCGTCGCCGTCGGCGATTGCGGGTGCACCGGCGGCATTTTCGGCGAAAGTTACGCAAGCCTCGGCCGCGTTGCCAACGTCATTCCCGTCGACGTCGCGATTCCCGGCTGCCCGCCCTCCCCGACTGCGCTGCTACAGGGCATTCTGGCCGCGATTACGGTTCATGCTCCCGCCCGATCGGCGGATGGGGCAGCGTAATCGTTGTGCGTCAACTCATTGTTCTTGGCGGTGGCGGTTTCTCGATGGAGAAGAATCGCGCGCTCGACCGTTATTTTCTCGCTGCCACCGGTAAGGCTACACCCCGCATTTGCTTCATCGGCACTGCAAGCGGCGATGCCGAAAGCTATCGCTACAAATTCTACGAGGCGATGAGCGAGCTTGATTGTCGCGCCACGCATTTGTCGCTCATCAACCCCCCAAGCGCCGATCTCGCGGCGTTCGTGTTCACGCAGGACGCGATCTTCGTTGGCGGCGGCAACACGCGCTCGCTGTTGGCGCTCTGGCGAGAATGGGGACTCGATGCAATCTTGCGCGACGCTTACGAGCGGGGGATTGTGCTAGGCGGCGTCAGTGCCGGCATGATCTGCTGGTTCGAATTCGGAGTCACCGATTCCGTCCCCGGTGCGCTCACCCCACTCAAGTGCTTGGGGTGGCTTCCCGGTAGTGCGTGCCCGCATTACGACAAGGAGACCGAGCGCAGGCCGTCGTTTCAGCGACTAATTGCGGAAGGCGCCATTCCCGGTGGTTACGCGGCGGACGACGGTGTCTCCTTGCACTTCGTCGATGACGCGCTCGCGCGTGTCATCAGTGCGCGGCCGGACGCGCGGGCGTATCGGCTTGAACGTAACGCTGTCGATGTGCTTGAGACGTCGCTATCACCTCATCTACTCGATTGAGCTGCGATTATTCAATGCTGGCGACGTTCGTCCCCGCGGATGGTACAGGAGCGTTACCACCCAAGTGGTCGCATACGAAATCAAATGTCGTAACCCAAAATTTGATCCGACATTCAGTGTCAGATCGTACTTGCACTTGAACGGCTGAAATCGGCCACAAAGCTCTTCATCGATCTGAAGCCCGATGGCAGTCTCGATCTCAATTACAACAATATCGCGATCTTCGCGAATCTCCAGACGGGCTACACCCCGATCAGCGGTGGACAGTACGCGTTCGGGGCAGCGCCGCATTGCGCGCATGGCGCATTCGACCTTTTCCTGAACGGCTGCTTTCCGGAAATGCGAACGGCCGAAATGGGTCGTGCAGTGCCCGTCCCGCGATAGCACAGACTGGGGCTCCTTCCTCATGGAATAGGAGCCGGTTATGTACCAAGTCATTGCCATCGAGTTTTCAGGCGCCGACCCGGGTTGTGGTGTAATTCCATTGATGAGGAACGTTCGCTGCGGTGGGGGGAGGTATCGATTCCCGATCGGATCGCATCGATCGACGATTACCTCGGGGCTTTGGGCCGTGGTCTGGTTGCTGAGCTCGGCTCTGACTGGCTGTGTTACGCCACCGCCGGCCGTACCGTCGCCGGAGGCGCCGCCGACGCCGATGCCTCTCGAAACCAGGGTTCGGGAGCCGACGTGCCCGTCCTGCGACGAGCAGACCCGCGAAATTGCACGATTGCGGGAGGGCCTCGCGAATCGCGAGGTGGAGCTGCGCGACCTGCGCTCCAATCAGCGCGAGCAGGTCAAGGTATTGCAGGAATCGACGCGGGAGGTCACCCGCGCAAGGGTGAAGTTGCGCCGGCTCGCCACGCAGGCCGACGCCGCCTCGTACGTCGCTGAGGTCGAAGTCGCCATGGAGTCGCTGCGCTCATCGCTCGGCGCGACATCGTCGTTTCCGCTGATGCTGCTGGCACAAAGCATTCTCGAATCGACGGCTGCGCCGTTCGCGCAAGGCGACTACGGTGTGGCCATGGACCGCGCCGCACAAGCTGAACAACTGATCAGCTGGGTAGCCCACTATCAGGTCCGACCGGGGTCACGTGGGCGGGTGCCCGGGGAGGTGCCGCTCCAGGCGGCGATACCGTTGAAAGTGACCATCGACAGCAATCTGCGCCGGCAACCGCTCAGAAAGGCCCCGGTCGTCGGTGTGCTGAAAAAGGACAGCCCCTTGGTCGCGCACGCCCACAAGGGCGGCTGGATGCTGGTGAAAACCGCGGACGGACGCTCGGGATGGGTTGACCAACTGCGACTGGGCGCGCGGTAGACCGCCGGAGCCACGAGCGGCCGGCGCGGGCTGCTACATAGCGAATTGCACCTGGTTGCGACCAGCGCGTTTGGCTTCGTAGAGTGCATGATCGGCGCGGGCGAGCACTTCTTCGGGATCGTTGTCGCCATCGCGGCTATGCGTGACCCCAAGGCTCACGGTGACCGAAATCAGCGTATCGCTTGCGCAGAAGCGGCGGATTTCCACCTCGGAGCGTATGCGTTCCGCAATGTCCAGCGCCGCGCCCAATGCTGTCTCGACCAGCACAACGACAAACTCCTCGCCGCCGTAGCGCGCCACATAATCGACATTGCGGACCGACTGTTTAAGAATTACAGCGACATCCGCCAATACCGCATCACCGGCGACGTGACCGTAGTTATCGTTGATCGACTTGAAGTTGTCGAGATCGAGCATCAGCGCGACGAATGACTTGTGGTTGCGCCGGAAGCGCGCGAGTTGGTCGGCCAGGATGTCGTTGAGTTTCTTGCGGTTGTACAGACCCGTGAGACTGTCAGTGACGGCGAGCGTTTCCAGCAGCTGATTCTGCTCCTGTAGGGCCTGATTTGCGGCCTGGACCTCGGCGTGGCCCCGTCGCAGCCGATCGGTCATCATGTTGAACACGCGCGTCAGGTGGCCGATTTCGCCTGCGGGTGCACCGCGCAGCTGAACGGTCAGGTCTCCGCGGGCGATGCCGTCGGCGGCTGCGATCAGACGGTTGAGTGGCGTGACGATGGAACGGCCCATCCAATAGGCAATGACGCCCACCAGCATCGTCAGTCCGGCGACCAGCAGGAGGACGAGTTCGAGCAATTTGAGCCACGCCGAAAAGACCTCGGCGCGGTCTCTTTCCGTCACGACGATTATCGGTAGCGAACGAGGCACGTCCGCGACCCCAAGAACCTCGCGCTGATGATGACCTTCGAAAGTCATCGGTTCACCCGGTTGGGCGCGCAGGCGGTGCAGCGGCTGCGGACCGAGCGGCATCAGCGCAGTTACCGCGGTTTGTGTGCTGAGCAACGGCTTCCCGTCCGGTGCCAGCAGAATCACCTCTGCCGGTGACGACCGCACGATGTACTGCAGGCGCGGTTTGACGGTGCTCAGGTCAAGTACGGCCGAAAGCGCGCCGAGCAGTTCGTTGCGCAGCGACAGGACAGGGACTACCAAGGTTAGGGTTGCGGTTGCGCGAGCGTCGTCCCAGCGGGGGGGCTCCAGAATGACACCTTCCGTAATTGCGGTGTTCGGCCAGGTCGCCGGCAGTACGCTCGGTGCAGGTGTTGGCGCGCTGCTCGCGACCACTTGGCCGGCGGCATCGGATAGTGTCAGCTCCAGCAGCGGGTCCAGCTTCTTTTGCACCGAGCGAAGGTAGAGTTCCAGTTCACGTGCCCCGATCCGGGCGAGGCCCAACTGCGGCGCCGTTTCGGCCGTCAAACCGTCGATGAGGGTATAGGCGGTCGACAGCGCGCGGACCTCGTTGACCCGCTCCCTCAGCCACATTGTCAGTTCGCCGCTGGTGTCACTCGCCAGCATGCGCAACTCGTGACTCACGTTGTCGCTGATCACGACCTGGTAGCGCCAGAACGACAGCAGCCCCAGACCCATGGAGGGAATGAGGGTGGCCAGTATGGCGAAGGTCAGGATCTTGCTTTTGATGCTTTTCAACTTGTGCGCGATTCGAATTGAGGTTGGGTAGGGGCCAGTGCGGCGGTAGTGTTTACGGGAGGTCTCACGTCAGGGCAGACCGCCTCCGTGCGCGGAATCGCCGGCGCTTCGTTTAGGCATTGCGCCGCCGCCAGAAATGACATTGTCATGATAACGATCCGCGGTCCGGGTGGTCGACGCGGGTGTCCCGAGCGGCGTAAATCGGCGGATGGGCGGCGCGCGGCCATGGGCGGCCATTTGCCGGTCGGTCGCAACGCGCAAGTGACTGTCTGCTTCGGCGACGGGCGCTTCGCCACGCTGTCCGAGGTTGTCGAGCACTACAACGGCGTGAAGGGTCTCGGCTTGACCGGACCGGCAAAGTCGGACCGCGGGGAACCGACCGGCGTTTCGGCACAGGTCGACGACGACAGCCTGCGGGGGCCGGTTCCGGTTCGCCGCAGGCAGCTATTCTTAAAGGGCGTTTGACATGGCCGGTGGGCTCGCATCACTTCGCGTATCGCTCGCCTCGGAGCGCGGCGGCGTCATATTGCAGGGGCTCGATACGAGATGTCCATCACAGATGTTTGGATACAGTAGTGAAGCGCGGCGTCGAGGGATTTGACATATGGCGCGTGTTCGCATTAGGTGCGTGGCCTGAAGTATCTGACGACGTTAATGTTTGCCGCGGTGGAACGCCTCTTGCGTCTTCACCCGACATAGTTGCTATAAAACTTTTCGTACGTCACAACATTTCTTTAGCCGACATGAAATCCATCCTCGACCCTACGTTTCGATACACGAAAAGCGTGGAAACCGATTTACGAAAGACCTTCGCACGGGTTCGACACGAGCTGAGCAAGCAGCAAGCGGCACTTGCGACTAATGTGCAACCGATATGTCGGGATGAACTTTCACTTCGTGTGAAGGTCGCGCGCTAACTCCGCTCACGGAGCAGCGTGCTATCTAAGGTCAAAGGGCGCAATGAACATGCCGATGTCCGATGGGCGAGTTACCCTGAACGTCTCAGGACAGAGATACAGGGCCTCGTTCCGAGTCGAGCTTGGCACGATTACAGTGACCTCCGGCTCTGTTTCGACAATACTCGAGGTGGGTGAGATGGTTAGTCCAACGTCGATCGCAAGGACCATTTTAAGAATAATGGTGAGAGAAAGTCCCGCCGCCACGTTAAGTAAGTCGAATGAAAAAGACGCCAGTACGGGTTGAACGAGCCCGCATCAGTCCCCGGCTCTCTCATCTACGCCGATATTTTCCAAGAACGCGCTTTGGATTTGGGGCAGAGCGCGTGATTTCGCGCAACCGTTCAAAGAAATTGGACTCGTAAAAACTAGTGGCGACGGAACTCCTCCGGCCCAATCCTCCGCGACGCGGGCAACACTTCCAAAACCGCCTGTTTTCGCTCTCACGAGGCCTGGGATGAGCGAACGCGCGAAAGCCGTTTAACTGACCGCGTAGAACGGCCCAGAACGCGCCTACGGGGCCGGCGGGGCCAATTTTACCTAGGACGTGCGTAAAGCGTGCATGGCAGTCGGTTATTGAATCACCTCATCCGCGCGCAACAACACGCTCTGCGGAATCGTGATGCCGAGCGCCTTCGCAGTCTTCAGGTTGATCACCCAGCTTGAACTTCGTCGGCTGTTCGATAGGCAGATCACCGGGCTTCGCCCCCTTGACCAGGAAATGCTCCCATCCAACTTGAACCGTCGCGTCATGTCGTGACAGAAGCGCTTCGCTTACCCGGCGCCCGGCGCTTCAACAACATTGCAGCGAGCGCGGGCAGCAGAAACACCGCGCCCAACATGTTGAC
>JBPCLS010000016.1:0-4488 GCA_051003055.1 Casimicrobiaceae bacterium | reverse complement strand
GGCGCTCTTCAAGTTGTATTGGACGGCAAACTGGATATCGATGATGTTTTCATCCTCGGTCAGCATGACGGCCTCGCGTTCGACCTTGGTCTTGACCGTATTCTTGTAGCCGATTTCGACGGTCTTGACCTGCGAAAAGTCGACCAGCTCGACCGCCTCGATCGGAAACGGCAAATGCCAGCGCGGACCGGGTTGCGTTGTTTCCGTGTACTTGCCGAATCGCGTTACGACGCCGCGGCGTCCCTCGTCGACGATATAGAAACCACTGGCGAGCCACACCAGCAGCACGAGCGCGAGCAGCAATCCGGCTCCACCGACGGGAAACGCGCGGCGCGGAGGCCGCGCGCCACCGCCGGGCTCGCTTTGGCCAGTGCGGCTAAAGAGCTCATTCAAGCGCCGGTTGACGTTGCGCCAGATCTCGTCGAGATCGGGTGGCCCGCCGCCGCCGTTCCCGCGCTTGCCCCACTGCGGATCGTTGAGCGACATTAAGAAACCAGAATGTGGTGGAACAAAATAAGGTGGGGCCGCGAGGCGCTGGATCAAGTGTCCAGTCAGGTCTCTCTGGACCGCGGATTGGCGTCAGCCGCGCGCTGCGGCGGTTGCGCGGCGGCGAACCGTTCTGCTAGAGCCGCGCGTAGTTCCTCGCATCCTGCTCCAGTCAATGCGCTCACGCGGACGCTCGAAATGTTACCACAGCTATCGTGCTCGACACCTGCAGGCAGGTCCGCCGAATCGCACTTGTTCAGCACGCGGATCTGCGGCACCGCGGCCGCGCCAAGGTCGGTCAATACGGCATCGACGGCGGCCGTCTGCTCGTCGCGATTGGAGGCCGCCGCATCGATCACATGCAACAACAGGTCGGCGTCCGCCGCCTCGGACAGAGTCGCGCGGAACGCGGCAACGAGATCATGCGGCAGGTCGCGAATGAATCCCACCGTGTCGGAGACGACGATGGTATCCGTTCCTGCCGTGTACATGCGGCGCAGCGTGGTATCGAGTGTTGCGAACAGCTGATCGGCCGCGTACGCGTGAGCACCAGTCAGGCGATTGAAGAGCGTGGATTTGCCGGCATTCGTGTACCCGACTAACGCAACCGTGCGTACGGCCGCGCGCCGTCGCGTCCGGCTTTGTACGGCGCGGCTGCGTTCCACTCGCGCCAGACGATCGTGCAGGAACTTGACTCTTTGCGCGATCAGCCGGCGATCGGTTTCGAGCTGCGTTTCGCCGGGGCCGCGCAAACCGATGCCGCCTTTTTGGCGCTCGAGGTGGGTCCAGCCGCCAACGAGGCGCGTTGACATGTGTTTGAGCTGCGCGAGTTCGACCTGCAGCTTGCCTTCGGCACTGCGCGCGCGTTGCGCGAAGATGTCGAGAATCAGGCTGGCGCGATCCCCGACCCGGCACTCGAGTTTCTGCTCCAGGTTGCGCTGCTGTACGCCCGACAGCGCGTGGTCGAAGATCACCAGGTCAGCCCGGGTTTCCGCGCGTTGTGCTGCGATCTCCAGGACCTTGCCGCGGCCAGCGAACAGCGCCGGGTCTGGACGCGCCCGGCGACCGCCGACGCTGCCGACAACTTCCGCGCCGGCGGAAACGGCAAGTGCGCCGATCTCGTCCGCGTGCTCGGCACCATTGCCGCGGCCGAAGTCGAGGGCGACGAGCAATGCCCGACTGGCGCCGTTGGGCCGCTCAAACATGCGCAAACCGGATCGCGGCGCGCGCCGCATTCGCCGGCACGCGACTCCGCTCCGCGCCGGTTGCGCGTGGCGGCTGCATCCTTGTCTTAGGCTTCGACGGATTCGTGATTGGGAGCTTGCTGCGGCATCGCGACCGGACGCGCCGGCACGACCGTCGAAATCGCGTGTTTGTACACCATCTGCGTTACCGTGTTCTTCAAGAGCACGACGTATTGGTCGAACGATTCGATCTGGCCCTGCAGCTTGATGCCGTTCACGAGATAGATCGACACCTGCACGTGTTCCTTGCGCAGCGCGTTAAGGAACGGGTCTTGTAGGATTTGCCCTTTGGTCGTCATGGTAGAGCTCCGCTGTTGTTGTTCCCGCGTGTTCGCGGGCGATTCTTCACTACAGGTTCGTCGCGCCTGTAACTTTTTCAAGCCGCCGATGCGCGGCCTCTATGGCAGAAATGGCCGTGCCGCACTGAAAACCGACCAACAGGAACCGCCTAGCGGCGTGCGGGACTCGGCGCGTACGGATTGACACCGACTTTGAATTCTATCCTAAGGGGCGTTCCTCGGAGTTGGAACGCGTCAGTGAAGAAATGTTCCAGATAACGGCGATAAGTGTCCGGCACGTGATGCAGCGCGGTGCCATGGATCACGACCAGCGGCGGGTTGACCCCCCCTTGGTGGGCATACCGCAGCTTCGGGCGCACAAGACCCGCTCGGGGCGGCTGCTGGTGCAGCACGGCGCGCTGCAACGTCCGGGTCAGGCGCGGAGTTGGCAGGCGAGCCATCGCGGCCGCAAACGCGGCGTTCACCGATTGCAAGAGCGCGCCGACACCTCGGCCCTCGCGCGCGGAAATGAAGTGGTGCTGCGCGAAGTCGAGGAACCCCATTTTGCGTTGGAGGTCGCGTTTGACCTGCTCGCGCCGCTGCGCGTCGACGCCATCCCATTTGTTGATGCCGACCACCACCGCGCGTCCCGCTTCCAGCACGTGGCCGGCAAGATGCGCATCCTGCTCGGTGATTTCGTGCTGCGCATCGAGCAGCAGCACGACAACGTGGGCGTCCTCGATCGCCTGCAGCGTCTTGATCACCGAGAATTTCTCCACGGCCTCGAACACCTTGCCGCGGCGCCTGAGGCCGGCCGTGTCGATCAGCGTGTAGCGCTGGCCATCGCGCTCGAAGTCGACGTAGATCGCATCGCGCGTCGTGCCGGGCTCGTCGAACGCGATGACCCGCTCTTCGCCGAATAGCGCATTCACCAACGTGGATTTACCCACGTTCGGACGGCCGACAACCGCGACCTTGATCGTATCGGGACGTTCGGGGTCGCCGGAAGTTTCCACATGACGGTCATCCGCGTGCGCTTCCCCCCGCGGGATGGCGTCGAGCGCGATGTCGATCATGCCGCGAACGTTTTCGCCGTGTTCGGCGGAGACCGCAATCGGATCGCCCAAGCCCAGCTCATGAAATTCCGCGACGGTGCGCTCGGGCGGCAGACCTTCCGCTTTGTTCACCGCGACGACGACGGGCCGCCCGGATTTGCGCAACAGGCCGGCGATGGTCACGTCCTGTGCGGTCAGGCCGCTCCGCCCATCGACTAAAAAGACGACGACGTCGGATTCGGCGATCGCCTGCCGCGTCTGCTTCGCCATCTCGTGCAGGATGCCCGACGTCGCCACTGGCTCGAACCCACCGGTGTCGACGACGAAATACGCGCGATCGCCGCTGCGCGCGCGGCCATAGTGGCGGTCACGCGTCAGGCCAGGAAGATCGGCGACGAGGGCGTTGCGCGACTTGGTCAGCCGATTGAATAGCGTCGACTTGCCGACGTTGGGACGGCCAACGAGGGTGACGGTGGGGAGCACTTGATTTTGAGCGGCTACTGGACGGAGACCGCGAACAGCGTACCGCCCGCGGATAGCCACAGCGCATTGCCTGCAAGCGCCAAAGGCTGCGCAGTCGCAGCGGTGCCGTCGGTCGCGACGCGCCCAACGTACGCGCCGTTGACTCTTGCTAGCACGTGCAGGAACCCCTGCACATCGACGACGCCGACGTGCTCCCCGATGAGTTGCGGCCCGCCGGGCTTGCGCGCCGCGAACTTTTCCTGCTTCCACACCGACGCGCCCGTCGTCTTGTCCAGCGCATGCACGGCGCCCCGGTCGTCGGTGACGTAGAGGTGCTTGTCGTCCGCGACCATACCGTACAGGCTCGAAACGTCCCGCGACCAGCTTAACGTGCCGCGGGCAACATCGAAGCATGCGAGCCGGCCCTGATACGCCACGGCGCACGCCAAGGCACCATCGAGCGTCGGCAGACTCGTGACATCGGCAATGCGTTCGAGCTCGGTCGCGCCGCGCGGACTTGCCACGGTCGCGTCCCATCCCATAATGCCGGTCTTGACATCGATGGCGAGCAGCCGCCCACCGGCCGTGCCGACGAAGACCGCCCCGCGCGCCACGGTCCCGCCGGCATAGTTGCGTACGGTGAGCGGGGGCGAGACCCGCTGATAGACCCACTTTCGCGTACCGTCGGTGGCGGACAGCGCATGAATATTTCCGTCGCCGGAAAAAACGATGACCAATCCGTCGGCGACGCGGGGCGGCGCGATCACTTCGGTCGAGACCCGCGCCGTCCACAACTGCTTGCCGTTCGTATCGAACGCCAGGATGTCGCCCTTGTCGGTGCCGACCACAATCACGTTCGCATCGGCGCCCACGCCGGCCGACAAGCGGCGGTTGGCGGTGATGCGCCAGGCGACGCGCCCGGAAGCGGGTTCGACCCGGACGATCGTCCCGTCGGGCGATGCG
>JBPCLS010000015.1:0-4331 GCA_051003055.1 Casimicrobiaceae bacterium | reverse complement strand
GAGTATGGCTTCACGCGATGGCAGCAGCGTCGCATCGACGTCTCAGCGTCGCGCGCGCCGCGGTGTAGGCGCCTGTAAAGAGTCATTCGCCACCTCATCTGCCACGCGTGGTGCAGACGCCGGGGCTTCTTCGCGGCTGCCGAATTTTGATCTGGGAGGAGAAGCCTTCGCAAACGTCCGCGGCTTTGATGAGTTCTTTGACAAGGAAAGCGCCGAAAAAGTAGAATTGTCGGTTGCTAGTGGCCCGTTACACGCCACTAGGAGAGACCACCAGAGAGCCCGGGTGGCGGAATTGGTAGACGCACATGGTTCAGGTCCATGCGCCGAAAGGTGTGAAGGTTCGAGTCCTTTCCCGGGCACCACTGTAGCATCGCATCGCCAGCACATGAGCAGCGGCGCCAAGACGCGGCGCTATTGCGCAAACCGCGCTTGCAATTTGGCCGGATCCAGATCGTCGTAAGCCTCGAACGGTTGATGAATCCAGGGATTGTCGGGTAAATATTCGACGAAATAATCCGGCTTGAAAACCGAACACGCCTTCCACCAGAGGACGGCGGTCTTGACTTCGGCGATGTGCGGAAACCGCTGCGGCAGCGTGTTGAACACGACTTCCAGCGTGTGGCCGGAATCGACCATGTCGTCGACAAGCAACACTTGCTCGCCGAGCTTCGGCGCCGTCATCGTCATGTGCTCGGCGATGACCAGTTGCCCGCGAAGCGTCCCGCCGTCGGCCGTATACGAGTGAGTCGACAGGATCGCGAGCGGCACGGTGAAAATGCGCGAAAGTACGTCGCCGACGCGCAATCCCCCGCGAGCGATGCAGATGATCTGATTGAAGCTGAATCCGGACTCGTACACGGTGAGCGCGAGCCGCTCGACGAGCATGTTGTAGCGGTCCCAACTTATATGCAGGCCCATCGCCGCATCCCTTTTTGGCGAGCTATTGAAACGGGTGGTGCACCAGAATCGTCTCGTCGCGCTCGGGTCCGGTCGACACCATCGCGATCGGCACGCCGGTCATTGTTTCGATGCGCCGCAGGTACGCGCGCGCGTTGCCAGGAAGCGCGTCGAACGTTTTTGCCCCGACGGTGCTTTGCTGCCAGCCCGGCATCGTCTCGTAAACCGGCGTGCAACTGGCGACCGCTTCGGCACCCGTCGGAATGAGTTCGAGTGGCGCTCCATCCTGCATGTATCCGATGCACATTCTGATCTCGGGGAGGGTGTCCAGCACGTCGAGCTTGGTGATGCACAGCCCGTTCACACCGTTTAGCTGCAACGAACGGCGCAGCGCAGCGAGATCGAGCCAACCGCAGCGGCGCGGACGCCCGGTGACCGAGCCAAATTCGTTGCCGCGCTGCGCGAGCGTCGCACCGATTCCGTCGGTCAATTCGGTGGGAAACGGCCCGGTGCCTACGCGAGTCGTATACGCCTTCACGATGCCCAGCACATCGTCGAGCATCTGCGGCCCGATACCGCTGCCTGACGCCGCGGCGCCGGCGAGACAGTTCGAGCTGGTCACGTAGGGGTAGGTCCCGTGATCGATGTCGAGCAGCGCACCTTGCGCTCCTTCGAACAACAACGACTCGCCGCGCACGCGCATCTGGTGCAGCAGTGCCGCGACGTCGGCGATCATCGGCGCTAGTTGTGCCGCCAGCGCGAGCGTCTGGTCGCGCGTTTCGGCGAATGCGACCGCTTCTCGCTTGTAGTAATTCACCAGCACGAAATTGTGCAGTTCGAGAAGCTGGGCGAGCTTGGCAGAGAACATCGTGGGATGGAGCAAGTCGCCGACGCGGAGCGCGCGCCGCGCGATCTTGTCTTCGTACGCGGGGCCGATACCGCGACCCGTCGTGCCGATCTTGGTGTTTCCCATCGCCGCTTCGCGCGCCTGATCGAGTGCGACGTGGATCGGCAACACCAGTGGGCACGCCGGCGAAATTTTCAGCCGCGAGCGCACCTCCACTCCGGCTGCCTCGAGTTCGCCAATTTCCTGCAACAATGCCACAGGCGAGAGCACGACGCCATTGCCGATGTAGATGCCGACACCCGGGCGCAAGACTCCGGAAGGAATGAGCCGCAGCACGGTCTTCTTGCCGCCGATCACCAGCGTATGCCCGGCGTTGTGACCGCCCTGAAAACGAACGACGCCGTGCGCGCTTTCGGTGAGCCAGTCGACGATCTTGCCCTTGCCTTCGTCGCCCCATTGCGTCCCGATCACGACCACGTTCCTGCCCATAGCGAGTCGTTCCTGTTCTATGCCGCGATGGCTATCAGCTTGCGAACACGCACCACGCGGCACCGTCGCGCGCCAGTCGCCGTGCCGTCCGGGGACCGGCAGTTTCGCCCGGCAGCAGCACGACGACCGCTTCACCGGTTGCGCGCAGCTCGACGATCTTGGCCGCGAGGGCCGGGTCGTTATCGTCGGGGGCCACGATGGTATCGCGAACACCAAAGTCGCTCGCTAGTGCGGCGACGCGGCGCAGGTCGAGTGTGAAACCCGTCGCCGGACGCGCGCGCCCGAACGCCCGGCCGACTCCGTCATAACGTCCGCCGCGACCGCACTCGACCGCCGCACCGCGCGCGTCGGCGGCGAACACGTCGAATGTGGCACCGGTGTAATAGTGATACCCGCGAAGGTCGGCCAGATCGACATGCAGCACCGCACGATCTGCCGTCGCTTCGGCTAGAGATGTAATGGCGCCCAGAGCGTCGCTGATCTCGGGTAGCGCCGGCAGCACCGTTTGTGCGGCGGCCAGCGTCGCAGCGGCAGGTCCGTAGAGTTCGGTCAACTTGCGCAACGCCGTGCGTGCGGGTTCCGGAATAGCCGCGGTGAGCTCGCGCACCGATGGGACATCTTTGTCGCGTAGCGCTGCGAACAGTTCGCTGTCGTCGCCGTCGCCGGTGAGACCTACAGACCGCGCCAGCGCCCGATAAATGCCGACGTGGCCAAGGTCGACGTGGAGGCCGTCGATTTTGGCGCTCGCGAGTGCTCGTAGCAGCAACCGCAGAACTTCTCGATCCGCGGCAATTTCCCCGTGGCCGTAGAGCTCGGCACCGATCTGCAATACCTCGCGGGTCGCGCCAGGGCCTGCCGGCACGGTACGCAGGACGCTGCCCGCGTAACACAGGCGCGATACACCGGGTTCGTTCAACAGATGCGCATCGATGCGCGCGACCTGCGGCGTCGTATCGGCCCTTAGCCCAAGCAGACGTCCTGACAGCGGATCGACTGTTTTGAACGTTTGCAGATCGAGATCGCGGCCGGAACCGGTCAGCAGCGAATCGAGATATTCAACGAGGGGCGGCTGGACTAGACGGTAGCCATGCTCGCGGAAACAATCGAGCAGCGCGCGCCGCAGCGTCTCCACGCGTGCCGCTTCCTGCGGTAGCACGTCGTCGATGGCTTCCGGCAACGACCACTTACGCATATATCAGCGCCAAAGCAACGCAGCCGAGGGCGATTGACACGAGCCCGATGAAGCGGAGCTGGCCATCGCTTAATTCAATCATCTTGCGAAACGTGTCGCGCCAGGTTCGCGGAGACAGGAAGGGCAGCAGACCCTCGACGATCAGGAGGAGCGCAAAGGCGCCCCACAGCGACTCCGCCAAGTTGTTCTCCCATGCACTCTGACAAAGACCAGACGACCGACTACTTCGCGGGGGTCCGCGGCGCGGGAGAGGACTTGTCCTGCTTGAAGTACCGGAAGAATTCTCCGGAAGGCTCGAGCACCATGACGTCGCTTTTGTTCCGGAAGCTCGACTTGTACGCTTCTAGACTCCGGTAGAACGAGTAGAACTCGGGATTCTGTCCGTACGCCTGCGCGTAGATCGCCGTCGCCTTGCCATCGCCCTCGCCCTTGATTTTCTGCGCTTGCCGATAGGCGTCGGCGAGAATAACCTGCCGTTGGCGGTCGGCGTCGGCGCGGATCTTTTCCGACTCCGCGCCGCCGAGCGAGCGCAGTTCGTTGGCGACGCGGCGCCGCTCTGACTCCATCCGTTGATACACGGGTCCGGTGACATCGCCGGGCAGCGCGAGCCGGCGCAGTCTCACGTCGACGACCTGGACGCCGATCGAGCGCGCATCCTGATCGGCCTTCTGCCGCGTTTCCGACATGATCCGATCACGCTCGGTGGAAATGGCCTCACGCATCGTGCGCTTGTTGAATTCCTCGGCAAGGTTGGAGCGTACGGTTTGCGAAAGTCGCCGGCGCGCGGCTTCTTCATCGCCTTGCACCGAGATGTAGTATTGCTTCACGTCGATGATCCGCCAGAGCACGATGAAATCGACCTCGAGCGGCGTTTTCTCCGACGTCGTCACGCGGTCCACCTCGGGA
>JBPCLS010000014.1:0-16717 GCA_051003055.1 Casimicrobiaceae bacterium | reverse complement strand
CGGGTTGGGCTTGAAGCTTCCGAGTGGCCCGTTCGGGTCGGCCTAGCGTGGAGAAGTTCAGCGCGTTGATGTCGAGTTTCGCAGTGGCGCTCACGCTGACGAACCTGATGTGGGGATTTGTCGGCGTGACGTTAGGCACGGCCGTGGGCGTTTTGCCGGGCGTTGGCCCGGCATTGACGATCGCTTTGTTGCTGCCCGTCACCGCCAAGCTCGATCCGAACGGTGCGCTCATCATGTTCGCGGGGCTCTACTACGGCGCAATGTTCGGCGGCTCGACCACGTCGATTCTGCTCAACACGCCGGGCGAATCGGCGACCATCGTGACCGCGATGGAAGGCAATCTGATGGCCAAGCGCGGCCGCGCCGGACCGGCGTTGGCGACCGCCGCCATCGGCTCGTTTGTCGCGGGAACCATCGCGACGATCCTGCTGACCGTGATGGCGCCGATCGTTGTGGAATTCGCTTTGAAATTCGGCCCGGCGGAGTATTTCGCCGTGATGGTGCTTGCCTTCACCACGGTGTCGGCGGTGCTGGGGGCGTCCGCGGCGCGAGGATTGGCGAGCCTGTTCTTTGGTCTGACGATCGGGCTCATCGGTCTCGACAGCCAGACCGGTCAGGCGCGATTCACCTTGGGTATTCCGGAGCTCCTTGATGGCATCGACGTTGTCGTCGTCGCGGTGGGACTGTTCGCGGTGGGTGAAACCCTCTACATCGCGACCTATCTAAACCGCCGGATGGACAGGATCGAGCAGATGAAAGGCTCGATCTGGATGAGTATGTCCGACTGGAAGCGGTCGTGGAAACCCTGGCTGCGTGGTACCGCACTGGGTTTCCCGTTCGGCACCATCCCTGCCGGCGGTGCGGAGATTCCCACCTTCCTCTCCTATGCGTTGGAGAAGAAGCTCACCACGCACCCGGAGGAGTTCGGCAACGGAGCAATCGAAGGAGTCGCCGGGCCGGAAGCGGCCAACAATGCTTCAGCGACGGGCACCCTCGTGCCGCTACTCACGCTCGGCTTGCCCACGACGGCGACGGCCGCCATTATTCTTGCCGCGTTTCAGCAATGGGGGCTGCAACCTGGGCCGCTGCTGTTCGAGACGCAGCCGATGCTGATCTGGGGGCTCATCGCCAGCATGTACATCGGCAACGTCATCCTACTGATCCTCAATCTGCCGCTGGTGGGGATCTGGGTCAAGCTACTCGAAATCCCGCGCCCGCTGCTCTACGCGGGCATTCTGATTTTCGCGACCCTCGGAGCGTACGGCCTGCGCAATTCCTGGTTCGACCTGGCGCTGTTGTATACGATCGGCGTCATCGGGTTTTTGATGCGGCGTTTCGACATTCCGGTGGCGCCGGTGCTCGTCGGCATGATCCTGGGGCCGCTTGCTGAGCAACAATTCCGCCGCGCGCTCGCCATCAGCCAAGGGGACCTCACGGTCTTTGTCACGCAGCCGATCTCCGCCACCGTCTTGGCGATCACGGCGCTGGTACTGTGTGGTCCGCCGATCTGGCGGCGACTCTCGGCCAGGCGACGTGCAGCCGCCCCACAAGCTACACCGCGTTAAGCGCTTCCACCACTAGGAATCACGAGGCCTCGCATGGAATTCGGAAGTCCGCAGTTCTGGATCGCGCTCCTGGAGATCATTGGCGTCAACATCGTGCTCAGCGGTGACAACGCCGTCGTCATCGCGCTCGCGTCCCGCTCGCTGCCGCCCGCTCAGCAAAAGAAAGCGATCTTCTGGGGTAGCGCCGCGGCAATCATCATGCGCGTGATTCTCACCGTAGTTGCGGTCGAGTTGCTCAAGACTCCCTATTTGAAGATCGTCGGCAGCATCCTGTTGCTCTGGATCGGCGTCAAACTGCTGGTTCCCGAGGATGGGCATGGGGAGAAACTTGCTTCGCAGTCGAATCTGGCGGCCGCGATCAAGACGATTCTGGTCGCCGACCTGGTGATGAGCTTGGACAACGTGATCGCGGTGGCCGCCGCGGCCAAGGGGAGTTTGACTCTGTTGATCATCGGACTCTTGATCAGTGTTCCGTTGGTGATTTTCGGCAGCACCTTGCTGCTCAAAGTAATGGAACGCTATCCGATTATCATCACGACCGGCGCTGCGTTGCTCGGCTTCGTCGCCGGAGAAATGGTCGTCTCCGATCCGGCCATCAAGGATTGGATCGATGCCCACGCGGCTTGGCTGCACTACCTGGCGGCTGTCGCGGGCGCGCTCGTCGTCGTCGTCGTGGGGAAACTCGTGGCGAGGTCGAAGCATCGGCCACCGAGTACGCCGGTTCCCGACTTGGTGGACGAAACTGAGCAATCTTCCGCTTCGCGCGAACGGTGACGCGAGCAATTTGCGCCAGGTCCCAACCAGACAGTTAGAGAAGGAGGCGTGCTGAGAAAGGTGCTCGTACCCGTGGACGGAGCGGCGGGCTCCGACCGCGTCATTCGCTCGCTGATCCAGAAACAGACGGGACCGAACGCGGGCGAACCGATCGAACTCCATCTTCTCAACGTCCAGCAGCCGGTAGCAGGAGATGTGCGCACGTTCGTCGCCGATGACGACATCAAGGACTACCACCGCGACGCGGGAGCGAAAGCGCTGCACGCTGCCCGCCAGGCGCTCGACGGGGCTGGCGTTCCGTATCGTTTTCATATCAGCGTCGGCAACCCGGCGGAAATCATTGCCCGTTTCGCGCAGGAGAATAAATGCGACGAGATTTTTATGGGCACGCGTGGACACTCGGGGATGTCGAAGCTGCTGCTGGGATCGGTTGCCTCCGATGTGATACGGCTCGCCAACGTTCCGGTAACGCTCGTGAAGTAGAAAACGATGCGTCGGGCAGCTTGGATTCCGCCCGATCGACTGCTCGTTGGGTCTAGAGTGCACACTAGGGACACACGCGATAAGAGCCCCTGTCGAAATGCAAGTGATCGTGGTGCGCGTTGTTGTAGTCGGGCCCAAGTGCCGCGTCGAAGTGGCGGCAGGCCCCACGGTGAATGTCGCGCAGGAATTGCGCGTCGCTGCCATTGCCCCGCCAGTGGCTCACTGCCGAGCACGAAACCCGCGATAATTGAGTGCGTCGGCGGTCGCATGCTGACTGCGGTAAGAATAGTTGCAGACGCATGCCGTTACCCGAGCGGCGCCTTTGCCCACCGGGAGGCGACGTGATAAAGGATAGTGCACCACGATTGGAGGTGGCAATTCGTGGCGATTCAGTTGTTGCCGGGACGACAGCGTTTGCCTGGGTCTAAGTCCAGTGGAGCGGGACGCGGCTCGCAATCGCGCCTTATGCGCTGGAGGGCCGCACTCGCGATTGGCGCGGCCGCTGGTTACGGATGCAGCCTTCTGCGCACGCCGATCCCCTGGATGCTGGGCCCGCTGTTTGCGGTCGCGTTGGTGCGCGTGGCGGGTCTGGACATCGCCGCACCCCCGGGCGTCCGGCAGATGGGACAGTGGGTCATCGGTACGTCGCTCGGACTGTATTTCACGCCGCAGGTGATCCGGGAAGTGGGCGGTGTGTGGTACCTGCTGGCTGCGGGTGCGGTGTTCGCGATTGTCGTTGGGTACGTGTCGGGAATCGCGCTGGCCCGAATGGCCGGCCTGGATCGCACCACGGGCGTGTTTGCCAGCGTGCCCGGCGGCGCGGCGGAAATGGCAACACTCGGCGAACGATTCGGCGCGCGCGCCGATCGCGTGGCGGCGGCGCAGAGCCTGCGCATACTCATTGTCGTGGCCGTCGTTCCTGCGGCGTTTGCGGTACTCGGGTTGCACGGGAGCGATCTGCACTTGCCGGGGGCGCGCACGTTCGACCCGCAGGGATTCGCCCTGTTGATGACCGCCACCGCAGCGGCTGGATTGCTCTTCCAGTTCTTGAATCTCCCCAATGGGTTCGTGCTGGGATCGCTGGCCGTGGCGATTCCCCTGACGGCGGGCCAGTTCGACCTCTCGGCGATCCCACAGCCAGTGTCCAATATCGGCCAGTACCTGCTCGGCTGCGCACTGGGCTCGCGCTTTCAGCCGGATTTTCTCCGTGGCGCGCATCGCTTCGTCGGGGCCGTCGCGGCGGCAGTCGTATTATCGATGGTGTTGTCGGCGTTGTTCGGAGTGGGCATGGCCTTTGTGTCGGGACTGCATCCCGCGACACTGGTGCTCGGCACCGCGCCGGGTGGAATCGCCGAAATGTGCATCACGGCCAACGTCCTGCAACTCGGCGTGCCGCTGGTTACCGCGTTTCACGTCACGCGCGTGGTCGTGCTGCTGCTGTGCACGGCGCCGCTGTTCGAGCGGGTCCGGCAATGGCGGCGCAAGCTTGGCGGGGACGATTCGTCGTGACCTGGAATCCTGCGCAGTATCTGCAATTCGAAGACGAGCGACTGCGGCCCGCGCTGGAGCTGCTCGCGCGGGTGCCGCTCGCATCCCCGCGCACGATCGTCGATCTGGGATGCGGAGCGGGGAACGTCACGCGGGTGCTCGGCGAACGCTGGCCGAATGCGCGCATCACCGGAGTGGACAACTCCGCCGAAATGCTGGCCGCGGCGCGGGAAAACATCCGCGGCGATGGCCGGTACACGTTCGTCGCGGCGGACCTTGCGGCTTGGCGACCCGATGCGCCGGTCGATTTGGTCTACAGCAATGCCGCGTTGCAGTGGCTAGACGACCATGCCCGGCTTTTCCCGGAGATTGCCGCGATGGTCGCGGCGGGCGGGGCACTCGCGCTGCAGATGCCGAACAATCACGGCGCGCCATCGCATACGGCGAGCATCGACTTGGCTCGCAGCGACCGGTGGCGCGCGAAGCTGCAGGGCCTGGTTCGCGCCCACCCCGTAGCCGATTCGCGCGATTACTACGCCACTCTGGCGCCGCATTTCGCGGCGGTCGATATTTGGGAAACCGATTACCTGCAGGTGCTGGCCGCGCGCGCCGGCGGCGAGCACCCGGTTGTCGCGTGGACGAAGGGCACGTGGCTTGCACCGTTTCTCGCAACGCTCAATACTTCCGAACGCACGGAATTCCTGCGCGATTACACGCAGCGGGTTGCGTGTGCGTACCCACCGGGGGCCGATGGACGCACGTTGTTTCCGTTTCGCCGGATATTCATCGTGGCAAGGCGGTAGGCCGGCCAGACGAATCCGGCCAAAAAGCGCTTCGTGGTAAATTTTCGCTTTTCCGCGGCGCTCGCCCCCGACTCGAATTCCCGCGTTGCCCTTCCCCTCCGCCATTCCCGATAGCAGCCATGAACCAACCTGAATCGTTTGTTTCGCTCGCCGCTTCCGTCGGCGCGCCCGCGTATGTTCGCCATGCGCAGCTTTTGGGCTGGGTGCGCGAAATCGCTGCGCTGGCGCAACCCGAACGTATCGTTTGGTGTGACGGTAGCGAGGCGGAGTACGACCGGCTATGTGCGGACATGGTCGCCACGGGCACGCTCAAGAACCTTGCCCAGGCGATCCGCCCGAACAGTTATCTTGCCTGGTCGGATCCCTCCGACGTCGCGCGGGTGGAGGACCGCACGTTTATCTGCAGCGAACAGGCTGACGATGCCGGCCCGACCAACAACTGTGTCGCCCCCGCCGACATGCGCCGCACGTTGCACGGGTTATTTACCGGGTGCATGCGCGGCCGGACGATGTATGTGGTGCCGTTTTCGATGGGCCCGTTGGGCAGTCCGATCGCGCATATCGGGATCGAGCTCTCAGACAGTCCGTACGTCGTCGTCAACATGAAGCTGATGACGCGCATGGGCCGCGCGGTGTTCGACGTTCTGGGCACCGACGGCACGTTCGTACCCTGCGTGCATTCGGTTGGCGCGCCGCTCGCCGTGGGGCAGCGCGACGTGCCGTGGCCATGCAACAAGGACCAGAAATACATCGTCCACTTTCCGGAAACGCGCGAGATATGGAGTTACGGGTCCGGCTATGGCGGCAACGCGCTGCTGGGGAAGAAGTGCTTCGCGCTGCGCATCGCCTCGGTCATGGGCCGTGATCAGGGATGGCTCGCCGAACACATGCTGATCCTGGGGGTGACGTCGCCCGAAGGCGAGAAAACGTACGTGACTGCGGCGTTCCCCAGCGCCTGCGGCAAAACCAATTTCGCGATGCTGATCCCGCCGCCCGGATTCGACGGATGGACCGTGACCACGATCGGCGATGACATCGCCTGGCTAAAACCTGGCCACGACGGCTATTTTCGCGCAATCAACCCCGAAGCCGGGTACTTCGGCGTTGCGCCGGGCACTTCCTATGAGTCGAATCCGAACGCGATGCGAACCCTCGCGGCGAACGTGATCTTCACCAATGTCGCGTTGACCGACGACGGCGATGTCTGGTGGGAAGGCATGACCAAGACGCCGCCGCCGCACCTTACCGATTGGCAGGGACGTTCATGGACGCCGGAAGATGGCCGAAACGGACGCCGAGCCGCGCATCCGAACGCGCGGTTTACCGTGTCGGCGACCCAGTGCCCGTCGCTCGACCCGGCCTGGGACGATCCTGCCGGCGTGCCCATCTCGGCATTCATTTTTGGCGCTCGCCGGTCCGACACCGTGCCGCTGGTCAGCGAAGCCCGGACGTGGGAAGAGGGGGTGTACAAGGCGGCCACGATGGGGTCGGAAACGACCGCGGCCGCCACCGGCACGGTCGGTGAAGTGCGGCGCGATCCATTTGCGATGCTGCCGTTTTGCGGCTATCACGTGGGCGATTATTTTCGCCACTGGCTCGAGATGGGCAAGTCCGTTGCCCATCCGCCCAAGATTTTCAGTGTCAACTGGTTTCGCAAGGACGCCAACGGCAAATTCGCGTGGCCCGGGTTCGGTGAAAACATGCGAGTGCTGCAATGGGTGGTCGAGCGCTGCCTCGGCCGCGCGCGGGCTGCCGAAACACCAGTCGGGCTCGCACCGTCGTTCGCCGATCTCAACTGGCGCGGCAGCAATTTCGACGCGCACCGATTCGCCGGGATCATGGACGTCGACGGCGCGCTTTGGGCGCGTGAGCTCGCCTCGCACGACGTCCTGTTTGCGAAGCTGGGAACCAAGCGCCCGGCCGCGTTGCAGGTAGAGCGCGATCGGCTTGCGCGGCAATTTGACAGGTAAGCGCTTACATACTCGCCTGGTACCGTAGCTATTCAATTTGCCTACAGCATAGTCCGATTCCACCGACTTCTGGCGCGACCCCGCTTTGCTTGTGTGTTGCCTGGGTGTTTCATGTGAAATATTGCTCGACGGGTCGCGTTTCACGTGAAACATGTCGTCAGATCTCGTTAGAATCGATGCTCGTCAAGTTCGCGTCACGAACGTCCGATCATGAAGTTTGCCCAGCGGTTTGATGTCATTGTCGTCGGCGGCGGCCACGCGGGCACGGAAGCAGCGCTTGCGGCGGCGCGCATGGGTCGAGCGACGCTGCTGTTGACGCACAGCCTGGAGACGCTGGGGCAGATGTCCTGCAATCCGTCGATTGGGGGGATCGGCAAGGGGCATCTCGTGCGCGAGATCGACGCGCTCGGCGGGGCGATGGCAATCGCAGCCGATGAGGCGGGAATACAGTTTCGGACGCTCAATTCGAGCAAGGGTCCAGCGGTGCGCGCAACGCGTGCGCAGGCCGATCGGGTGCTGTACCGGCAGGCAATCCGCGGCCGCCTCGAAAATCAGGCGAACCTGACGCTTTTTCAGCAGGGGGTCGATGACCTCATGTTGGAATGCGATCGCGTAACCGGGGTGCTCACCCAACTCGGATTGGCATTCGAGGCTGACGCCGTCGTCCTCACCACCGGGACCTTCCTATCGGGGCTGATTCACGTTGGCCTGACCCATTACGAAGCCGGGCGCGCGGGCGATCCGCCGGCGAAACGGCTAGGCGCCCGGTTACGGGAAATGAACCTGCCGGTGGGTCGGCTGAAGACGGGCACTCCCCCGCGGCTCGACGGCCGTACCATCGATTTTTCGCTGCTGGCGGAGCAACCCGGCGACGACCCGCCCCCGGTGTTTTCCTTCCTGGGGACGCGCGAAATGCATCCGCGCCAATTGCCGTGCTGGATTACCCACACAAATGCGCGCACGCACGCCATTATTCGCACCGGTCTCGACCGATCACCGATGTATACGGGGGTGATTAAAAGTACCGGCCCGCGCTATTGCCCGTCGATCGAGGACAAGGTCGTACGGTTTGCGCAGCGCGAGAGCCACCAGATCTACCTTGAGCCTGAAGGCTTGCACACGAATGAAATCTACCCTAACGGGATCTCGACCTCGTTGCCATTCGACGTACAGCTCACCCTGGTTCGTTCGATGAAGGGCTGCGAGCGCGCGCATATCCTGCGCCCCGGCTACGCAATCGAGTACGACTACTTTGATCCGCGTGCGCTCAAGGCCTCGCTGGAAACCAAAGCGATTCGCGGCTTGTTCTTCGCCGGGCAAATTAACGGAACGACCGGATACGAGGAAGCCGCGGCGCAGGGGCTGCTCGCCGGCATCAACGCCGCCAGGTTCGTGCGCGATGAGCAGGGGTCCAGCCCGCGCCGCGACGAAGCCTACATCGGCGTCCTCGTCGATGATTTGATCAGCCGCGGCGTATCCGAGCCCTACCGGATGTTCACCTCGCGCGCCGAGTATCGGCTGCAATTGCGCGAGGACAATGCCGATCTGCGGTTGACCGAACACGGACGTCGGCTCGGAGTCGTCGAAGATAAGCGTTGGGAGGCGTTCTGCCGCAAGCGCGATGCAATCGCAACCGAACTCGAGCGGCTGAAATCGACTTATGTCAACCCGAGGATTGTGACAGATGCAGAAGCTGAACGCGTTCTAGGTCAACGCTTGGAGAGAGAGTATGCACTTGCTGACTTATTACGGCGACCGCAGGTTTCCTACGAATCTCTCCTCACGTTGCCAGGTGCCGGAGAGCCGGTTCCCGACCCATGCGTCGCCGCCTGCGTCGAGGTGGCGGCGAAATACTCCGGCTACATCGAGCGGCAACGCGAAGAGGTCGCCCGGCGGCAGACCTTTGAGACGACGGCGCTCCCGGCAGACCTCGATTACCGGCTCGTCCGTGGACTTTCAGCCGAAGCGCAACAGAAGCTCGATCTGCACAAGCCGGAAACAATCGGCCACGCCGCGCGTATCTCCGGCGTGACGCCTGCTTCGATTTCACTCTTACTCGTCCATCTGAAACGCATTGGCCACAACCCGTCCAATCGCAAAGCGTTGTCGGCATGATCGCAGCCGCGGTGGCGTCCGGCATCAAAGCCGAACTTGCCGCGGGCCTCGCAGCGCTGCGACTGGACGTTCCGTCGCGCGCGCGGCAAAAGCTCACTGCGTACGTCGAGCTTCTGGCCAAGTGGAATCGGATCTACAACCTGACGGCGATCCGTGAGCCCGAGCGCATGGTCACGCATCATGTGCTCGATTCGCTTTCGGTGTTGCCGGCGTTAGTACCGCTGTTGGCGGTGCCGACTTGTGTGCGCATGCTCGACGTTGGCGCGGGTGCCGGCCTTCCCGGGATTCCACTCGCGATCGCTCGGCCGGACTGGGATGTGACGCTGCTCGATTCCAGTCAGAAAAAAGTCGCGTTCATGACGCAGACGGCGATCGAACTCGAGTTGGGGAACGTCAAGGCGCACGCTGCACGTGTTGAGCAGTTCGCGGCGCATGCGCCGTTCGAAGTGGTCATTGCGCGCGCATTTTCAGCGCTTGCGGCGTTCGTGCGTTGCTCGGCGCGGCATTTGGCGCCTGGTGGTCGGCTCGTCGCGATGAAGGGTATCTATCCGGAGGAAGAGCTCGCGACATTGCCACGCGACATTAAAGTCTTGGCCATTACCGCGTTAACAGTCCCTGGCCTGGCGGCAGAACGCCATCTGGTCGTGATGGAACAGCGGGACGCGTCCACGCGCGCGCCACGATGACGCGGATCATCGCGATTGCCAATCAGAAGGGCGGCGTCGGCAAGACGACCACCGCCGTCAATCTGGCGGCGAGTCTCGTGGCGATGAATCGTCGCGTGCTACTGGTCGACCTCGATCCGCAAGGCAACGCCACCACCGGTGCGGGGCTCGACAAACGTACGTTCGCAGCGACGGTCTATCAAGTCCTGTTGGGCGAGCGGAGGATCGAAGAAGTCCGCGTCATTTCGCCGAGCGGCGGATTCGATCTAGTCCCTGCGAATCGCGAACTCGCCGCCGCCGAATTGGAACTCGTTGAATTGCCCGAGCGCGAGACGCGCCTCAAAGACGCATTGACCGAAGCGCTGTCACAAATGAAAGCAGCGATCACCGAGGTGGCGCCGGAGTACGATTTCATCCTGCTCGATTGCCCGCCTTCGCTGTCTCTGCTCACGTTGAACGGATTGTGCGCGGCGGATTCGCTACTGATTCCGATGCAGTGCGAGTACTACGCGCTCGAAGGATTGTCGGATCTTGTGCAGACCGTCAAAAAAGTACGGACGCATTTGAACCCGAAACTTGAAATCGAAGGGCTGCTGCGCACGATGTATGACCCACGCAACACGCTGTCGCTAAACGTCGCGGCCGAACTCGAGCGCCACTTCGGGGAGAAGCTCTATCGCACAATCATCCCACGCAACGTGCGGCTGGCCGAAGCGCCGTCGCACGGATTGCCGGCATTGAAGCTCGAGGCTCAATCAAAGGGTGCGCAAGCCTATCTCGCGCTGGCGGGGGAAATGCTGCGCCGAATCGATGCTCGCAACTCGGTCCCGCCCGCGACGGCCGCCGCAGCGTAAAAATTTATATCTGGCCGCCGTAGCGCAAATGGAGAGCTGCCGCTGCAACGTAAATGGAGAGCTGCCGCCGCAGCAAAAATAAAGGCCAGAATGATTCGACCAAAAGGATTGGGCCGAGGGTTGGACGCATTGTTGTCCGGGGCCGAGGACGCGGCGCCGCGCGAAACGCTTGCCACCGTCGCGCTCGAGCGACTCGACCCCGGCAAATTTCAGCCACGCACAAGGATGGACGACACGGCGTTGGACGAACTCGCGCTGTCCATTCGCGAACAGGGGGTGATGCAGCCGATCCTGGTGCGCCCGGCAGCCGGCGGACGCTTCGAAATCATCGCCGGCGAGCGGCGTTGGCGCGCCGCGCAGCGTGCCGGTTTGAACGAGATTCCAGTTCTGATCAAGGCCGTGCCGGACCACGCGGCACTGGCGCTCGCGCTCATCGAGAATATTCAACGCGAGGATTTAAATCCATTGGAAGAGGCGACCGGCTTGAAGCGCCTGATCGAGGAATTCGGTCTGACGCATGAGGCGGCCGCAAAAGCGGTTGGCCGTTCGCGCAGCGCGGTCACCAACCTGCTGCGCCTGACGCAACTTGCGCAACCGGTACAGGACTCTTTGTTGAATGGCGCGCTGGAAATGGGACATGCGCGGGCACTGCTATCGCTGCCGGCCGGACAGCAGACGCTCGCAGCGGGGCGCGTTGTCGATCAGCAAATGTCCGTGCGCGAAACCGAGCGCCTCGTCTTCACGCTCTTGAATCCCGCCACGCTTGCGGGCGGGAGAAGTGCGCGCAAAAAGAAGGACGCCGACACCGCGCGTCTTGAAACCGAACTCGCGGAAGCGTTGGGGGCGAAAGTGACCATCGAAGCCAGCCGCCGCGGCGCGGGACGTCTCGTCATCGCGTATTCGAGCTTGGCGCAACTGGACGGAATTTTGGCGAAGCTCAAATAGGTGGCGCGCGGCGAATCGCGGCTGCCGCGGCAGATTCTGCGGCCAATAGCTCTTGAGATTCGGATCGACTGACCGCTACCCAAGCGACGACGGCCAAGAGGCCGCCGTCGCGTCGCGATCGTCAGCGCTTCGTCGCCCGTGGTGCATTCATTCGCATCTGGCCCAAGTTTGCGCGCCCGTCAGCCCATCTGCTTCAACAAGGTTTCTGCGTCCGACACTTCGTATTTGCCCGCGTTTTCCACATTCATCGTCTTGACCACGCCGTCGTCCACCAGCATTGAAAAGCGCTGCGAGCGCATGCCAAGACCGCGAGCGCTGAGATCGAATTCGAGGCCGAGTGATTTGGTGTAGTGGCCGCTGCCGTCGGCGAGCATCCGGATCTTGTTGGACGTCTTTTGCTCGCGTCCCCAAGCACCCATAACGAACGGATCGTTGACCGACAGGCAGACGATTTCGTCGACGCCCTTGGCTTTCAACTTGTCCGCGTTCGATAAAAACGACGGCACGTGTTTGGCCGAGCATGTTGGTGTGAACGCCCCCGGCACGGCAAAGATCACGATTTTTTTGCCCTTCGTCAGGTCCTCGACTTTGACCTCGGCCGGACCGACAGGGCAACCGGGCGTTTCCACTTCGTTGTATTCGGAAAGCGTTCCAGGGGGAAGCTTGTCGCCGACTTTGATCGACATGAGAGTCTCCTTAAATTACGTTTGGGAAGAGCCGTGATTGTACGAGAATCGACTCGGTTATCATGGCCGGCCAAAAGACCGGACGAGGTCGACCCTGCGGGGTGGCGAGAATCCTAGTTCCAGCACGGGAGAAGCGATGACCGAAGCTTCATCGACAGGTGCCCCTGACGAACGTACGCGCGCGAATTCCGTTCGGCTGCTGATTGCCACGCGCAAAGGACTCTGGACTTTGGAGAGCGATGCCGCGCGGCAAGCATGGACGCTTTCGGGACCGCAGTTCCTGGGCCACATTGTGCACCACGCGATGGTCGATCCGCGCACAGGTGGCGCGATGCTGGCCGCGGCGCGCACGGGCCACCTCGGTCCGACGATCTTTCGCTCGAACGATCTCGGCGCGACGTGGCAGGAAGCCACGCATCCGCCGGCGTTCGAACCCGGCAGCGGCCGTACCGTGGACCATGCGTTTTGGCTCGCGCCAGGCCACGCGTCGCAACCCGGCGTCTGGTACGCCGGCACGTCACCGCAGGGACTGTTTCGTTCTGAGGATGACGGCGCCACCTGGACCGCCGTCGCGGGCTTCAACGCCCACCCGCAGCGCAAGGCGTGGTGCGGCGGCGACCAGGATGGAACGCCCGACGGACCCAAGCTCCACTCAATCCTGATCGATCCGCGTGATGCGCGGCATATGTACATCGGCATGTCCAGCGGCGGTGTGTTCGAGTCGATGGACGCAGGCTCGGATTGGCGGCCGCTCAACCAAGGCGTGCGCGCCGACTTTTTGCCCGAACCCACGCCGGAGTTCGGGCACGATCCGCATTGCGTGCGCCTCGCGAGCGGCAATCCCGACCGGCTGTACCAGCAAAACCATTGCGGCATCTACCGCCTCGATCGACCCGCCACTCAATGGCAGGACATCGGCGTTGGGATGCCGCAAACGGTCGGCGCGATCGGCTTTCCGCTGGTCACGCATTTTCATGATCCGGAGACGCTGTGGGTGTTTCCGATGGACGGGTCGGACGTTTGGCCGCGTGTTTCTCCGGGTGGGGAACCGGCGGTCTACCGGTCGCGCGACGGCGGCACGACGTGGCAGCCGCAGCGCGAAGGACTGCCGCAGGCGCAGGCGTGGTGGACGGTCAAGCGGCAGGCCATGACCGTCGATCGATTCCCGACGGCCGGCGTGTACTTCGGCACAACCTCCGGGGAAGTGTGGGGCAGCCGCGACGAGGGAGGAACCTGGAAATGCCTGTCCGCCCATCTCCCTCACATCTATGCAGTAGAAGCGGCGTGATCGAGAGCGGGATTTGGGACGCGCCGTGGACCAACACGCATTTCGCATCGAACTCCCCGGGCCGCTGCGCTCGTACACGAATCAAGCGTCGCGGGTGACAGTGGCTCTTCCCGAGCCGAACCCTACGCTCGGCGCCGCGCTCTCCGCGCTCGACCATGCCCACCCGGGGATTCGTTTTCGCATCATCGATGAGCAAAACCGGTTGCGGCCGCACATCCAGATCTTTGTCAACGCCGCGATCGAGCGCAACCTCGAGGCGCAATTGCCGACCGCTGCGCAGATCATGATCGTTGCGGCGCTTTCCGGCGGGTAGCGAGTGCTCACTCGGAAGCGCGACCAACTTAAAGCGGTCCGTGGCTGGCCGCGTCGCATTGCGGTGCAACATTCCGTTGCCGGCGATGCCCGAATCCAGTTAAAATCGATCGGTTTGCGAGGACCCCAGCAGTTGCACGCGTTGGGCGCCACGTAGCCAGACGAGTGCCTACCTTGTCGCTTCGCCTTCAGCCGTTCCGCCTAGTCTTGCAATGGCAGGCGGCTGCAACGTTCGCGATCGCTGCGGTGGCGGGGCTGTGGGCGGGTGGTCATGCAGCGCTATCCGCGTTGCTGGGAGGGGTCGTCAGCTTGACCGCGTCCGCCGTGTACGCATTCGTGCTCGCGCTGTCGGGGCCGACCACCGCCGGCGGTACTCTCGTGGCGATGTTCCGCGCCGAGGCAAGCAAGATCGTGGTGATTCTTGGAGAGTTCTGGCTCGTGTTGGCGACGTACAAGGATGTCGTGCCGGCGGCTTTTTTCTTAGCTTTCGTCGTTACGGTCTTACTCAATCGAATGGCTCTTCTCGACCGCAACTCGTAACAATCTTTAGCGATTCCATGGCGGCCGGCACGTACGCTTCCCCCACCGAGTACATCCAGCACCACCTGACCTTTCTGGCCAAACCGGTCGGAGCAGGAAGCTTCTGGACGATCCACGTCGATACGATCGTGGTGTCACTGCTGCTCGGCGTCCTCGGGCTGGGCTTTCTCTGGCTCGTGACGCGCAAGGCGACCGCGGGCGTGCCCTCGAAAGTGCAGGCGTTCGTCGAGCTGACGGTCGACTTCGTCCACGAGCAGGTGCGCGGCATCTACCACGGCGACAGCCGCTGGGTCGCGCCGATTGCGCTCACCGTGTTCATCTGGGTCATTTTGATGAACGCGATGGATTTCTTGCCGGTGGATATCATGGCGTTGTTCTACGAGCACGTGCTGCAGCAGCACAACTGGCGCAGCGTGCCGACCGCCGATGTCAATACGACGTTCGCGCTCGCGCTTTCGGTGTTCGCCCTGATGATCTTCTTCAGCATCAAGGCCAAGGGCTTGTCCGGGTGGATCAAGGAACTCTTCACGACGCCCTTCGGCAACCATGTTCTGTTGTGGCCGTTCAATTTTCTGTTTCAGCTCGTCGAGTATCTGTCGAAACCTTTGTCGCACAGCCTGCGGCTCTTCGGCAACATGTATGCGGGCGAAATCATCTTCTTGCTGCTCGGGCTATGGGCAGCCACGGGGCTTGCCGGCACCATCTTCGGCGGTGTGCTCAACCTTGGCTGGGCTATTTTCCACATCTTGATCGTCGCTCTGCAGGCTTACATTTTCATGATGTTGACGATCGTGTATCTGGCGATGGCCGAAGAGCACCACTAGCCGGTTGGATCCAGGATCGTCTTTCGCATCTCTTCCACAAACTCGCTCTCACACACCTGCAATCGAAAGGACAGCAACATGGACGACAAGCTGCAACTGCTGGCGATGATCCAGGCCAATACCGCCATCGGGATCGGCCTCATCATCGGTCTCGGCGCGCTGGGCGCATGCGTCGGCGTGGGCATCATGTGCTCGCGCTTCCTGGAAGGCGCCGCGCGCCAGCCCGAGCTGATGCCGCAACTGCAGGCGAAAGTGTTCCTGCTCCTGGGCCTGATCGACGCGTCGTTCATCATCGGCGTGGGCCTTGCGATGCTGTTCGCGTTCGGCAACCCGCTGCTCGCAGTGGTCCAGTAGGCGCGCGAGCGCGCAACCTTCCCGCACGAGTGCCGCGATGAATTTCAATCTGACGCTCTTCATGCAGGCCGGAGCCTTTCTGGCCTTTATCTGGTTTTGCGCACGCTTCATCTGGCCGCCGCTGATGCGCGCAATCGAGACACGGCAGAAGCAGATCGCCGACGGGTTAGCCGCGGGTGAGCAGGGCCGCAAGGACTTGATCAACGCGGAAAACAAGACGACCGAAATCTTGTCCCAGGCGAAGGCGAGAGCGGCGGAGATCATCGCGACCGGTGAAAAGTTCAAGGCCGAGGCGATCGAGAGCTCGAAAGGCGAGGCCAGGGTGGAGGCAGATCGGATTCTGGCCGCCGCGAAGGCTGAAATCGCGCAGGAAGTGGTGCGCGCCAAGGAACAATTGCGCGACCAGGTCGCGGAACTGGCGGTAGCAGGCGCCAGCAAGATTCTGCAAAAGGATGTTGACGCCCGCGCGCACGCGGATCTGCTCGCGCAGTTGAAGCAGAAGCTCTAGTCCGGGACAGGATATATAGCGTCGCACCATGGCCGAATAGACCACCGTCGCCCGACCGTATGCCGAAGCGGCATTTGCACTTGCCCGCGACGGCAATGCGCTGCCGGTCTGGTCGGAAATGCTGCGCTTTGCAGGCTCGGTGCTGGCCGATCCGCAGATGGTCGCGGCGCTCGACCACCCGCAGCTGACGCCCCGGGACAAGGAAGCGCTGCTGCTCTCGGTTTTGGGCGACAAGCTGAATCGCGAGGGACGCAGTTTCGTGCGCGTGTTGATCGAGGCCGACCGGATCGCGCTGCTCCCGGCGATCGCGCACCTGTTCGAAAAGCTGAAGGATGCAAGCGACGGTGTTGCGAAGGCGACGATCGAAACGGCCTTTCCGATGGACGATACGCAATTGAAAGATTTGACGTTGGCACTGGAACGGCGCTTTGGCCAGAAGATCGAGACGACCGTCGCGGTGAAGCCGGAATTGATCGGAGGCGCGCGCGTCACCGTCGGGGACACTTTCCTCGGTGGCTCGGTGCAGGAGCAGTTACGGGCGAT
>JBPCLS010000013.1:0-3605 GCA_051003055.1 Casimicrobiaceae bacterium | reverse complement strand
AGCGACGCTGCGTCGTTCGTTACCGGAGTGGTGATACCGGTCGACGGCGGCTTCAGCATGTTCAGCGGAGTCTGACAACTCCGATGCCCGACTTCCCAATTCACGGTACGCAATGAAACTCGGACTCGGACTGTACCGCAGCCTCCTTAATGAAAGCAATTTTCAGTTCGCCAAGCAGGCTGGTGTCACGCACCTGGTGGTGCATCTGGTGGACTACTTCAAGGGTGCCAGCCCCACGCTGACCAGCGGCGAGCCCAACATGGGCTGGGGTGTCACCCAGAATCAGGATCGCCCGTGGACTTACGACGATCTGGCCTCGTTAAAAAAAGTCATCGAGTCCAACGGGCTGACATGGGAGGCGATAGAAAACTTCGACCCTGCCCACTGGCACGACGTGCTTCTCGACGGCCCGAAGAAGCGAGAACAGATGGAGCAACTCAAGCGAACCATCCAGGCAGTTGGGCGCGCAGGAATTCCAATCATGGGTTACAACTTCAGCGTCGCGGGCGTGTGGGGGTGGACGAAGGCGCCCATCGGACGGGGAGAGGCGATGGCCGTCGTCTACGATGAGGCGCAGATCGACAAGCGCACTCCGATCCCCAACGGCATGGCCTGGAACATGGTGTACGAGCCGGACGCTGCAATCGGTACGGTGCCGCCGGTAGCGTCTGAGGAATTGTGGCAGCGCTTCGAGTGGTTTCTCTCGGAAATCATGCCGGTCGCGGAAGAGAATGGGGTACGCCTCGCGTTGCATCCCGACGATCCGCCTGCCGACGCGCTGCGAGGCGCGGCGCGGCTCGTCAATGAGCCGCACAAGTATCAGCGCGTGATCGACATGGTTCCGAGCCCTTCCAACGCAATCGAATTCTGCCTTGGCTCGCTCCAGGAAATGCAGAGCGGCGACGTCTACAGCAGCATCGAGCATTACGGCCGCCAGGGAAAGATTGCGTACGTGCACTTCCGGAATGTGCGCGGGAAGGTTCCGCGGTATCAGGAAGTATTCGTGGACGAAGGCGACCTCGACATGATCCGCGTCGTCCAGTGTCTGCGCGATGTGGGATACGACGGTGTGCTCATTCCCGACCACACGCCTGAAATGAGCTGTGAGGCGCCGTGGCACGCTGGCATGGCGTACGCGCTTGGCTACATGCGGGCGGCAATGCAGGCGGTCGATCGGCTGTCGCCGAACGGCGTCATGGCAACGGGTGCGCACCGATGACCGCCAGGTACCGGTGGACGATCTGCGCGCTGCTGTTCTTCGCGACGACGATCAACTATGTCGACAGGCAGGTGCTCGGGATTCTCGCTCCGACGCTGCAGCGGGAGCTCGGCTGGTCGGAAGTGGAGTACGCCGCAATCGTGTCATGGTTCACTCTGGCGTACGCGCTGGGATATGTCGGCGCGGGGCGGCTCCTCGACAGGATCGGCGTCCGGCTGGGGTTCGCCGTATCGGTGACCGTGTGGAGCATCGCCGCGATGGCTCATGCGCTTGCGACCACCGCGGGCGGATTCGGCGCGGCGCGGTTCGCATTGGGCCTCGGCGAATCGGGGAATTTTCCCGCCGCGATCAAGGGAATTGCGGACTGGTTTCCCGTGAAGGAGCGGGCGTTCGCGATGGGAATCGTCAACGCCGGAACCAACATCGGCGCGGTCGTTACCCCGATCATCGTTCCGATAATTGCGCTGACCTGGGGGTGGCGCGCGGCATTCGTCATCACCGGCGCGATGGGATTCATCTGGCTGATCTTCTGGCTCAAGATGTATCGCAGCCCCACCGTGGATGCTGACGGCAACGCGATCGGTTCAGGAGAGGCCGAGTCTCGCACGACGGTGCCGTGGTCGCATGTGCTGCGGCACCGGCAGGCGTGGGCGTTCATCATCGGGAAGCTGATGACAGATCCGGTGTGGTGGTTCTATCTGTTCTGGCTGCCAAAGTTTCTCGATGTGCGTTTTGATGTGAAGCTCGCGCAGGTGGCGGCGCCGCTCATCGCCATCTATCTGCTTGCCGACGTCGGGTCGGTGGGCGGCGGGTGGATCTCGGGGGCATTCATGCGGCGTGGCTGGAGCGTGAACAAGGCGCGCAAGATAACCATGCTTCTCGCCGCGCTGGCGATCGTTCCGACGATGTTCGCTCCGGCCGCGTCGACGCTGTGGGTCACGGTGGCGGTGGTGGGCCTCGCGGCCGCGGCTCACCAATGGTGGTCGACGAATCTCTTCACGCTGCCGAGCGACATGTTCCCGCAGCGGGCAATCGGCACAGTTGTAGGAATCGGCGGATTCGCGGGAGCGGCAAGCGGGTTTTTCTTTCAGCGAGCAACGGGCGCCGTGCTCCAGGCAAACGGCAATAATTACACGCCGGTGTTTCTTTTTTGCGGACTTGCGTACGTGACGGCGCTGTTGATTATCCACCTGCTGGTACCGCGAATGACGCCGGTGGAGCTGGCTCCGGCATAAGGTCGCACTGCAGGAGTTTCGATCCCAGCCGACTGGCGGAGCGCTGAGCCGGGCCGTCATCTTTGGCCGGGTCAGAAGTCCGCCGTGCCCCGGTCATCGGCGCCACACCCATGCACGAGAACGCTGATGCGCGAAGAGTCTGCCAGCCCACGGACAACAATTCTCCAGCGTCTTGGTCTCGATCGCCGCGAGCTGCGTGCGTGGGCGATGTACGATTGGGCGACGTCGTCGGCGCAGACAACCATCGCCGTCGCGGTCTTTCCGATTTACTTCATAAGTGTGGCCGGTGCCGGGCATCCCGAAGCCCAGGCGCTTTCGTACTGGTCAATCGCAAACGCGGTAGGACTCGCGATCGCAACTGTGATCGCGCCGATACTCGGCACCATATCCGACTACGCCGCGGTGAAGAAGCGGATGCTGGGGTTCTTCATGGGAGTCGGCGTTACGGCATGCGCACTCATGTATCTGATCCAGCGCGGCGACCTGTTGCTCGCGTCGGTCCTTTTCATCATGGCCAACCTCGGCATGCAGGGCAGCTATGTCTTCTATGAAGCGTTGCTCCCGCACGTCGCGCGGGAGCACGAGCGGGACAGGGCGTCCACGGCGGCGTACGCGATCGGATACTTCGGGGGCGGAATTCTCCTGGCGCTCAACCTCGCCTGGATCACCAAGCCCGGCTTGATAGGCCTTTCGGCCGTATCGGATCAGCTCTCACCTGCAGGAACACTCCCTGTGCGGCTCGCGTTCCTCTCGGTGGCTGCCTGGTGGCTCCTGTTTACCATTCCGCTGCTGCGACATGTACGTGAGCCGGAGGTCAAGCTCGAGGAAGATGAGAGCAGCGGCCGAAACCCCGTTGTCGTCGCATTCGTCCGTCTCGCCGAAACATTTCGCGAGCTGCGAAAGTACAGGCAGACGTTCCTGATGCTGATCGCCTATCTCATTTACAGCGACGGCATCGGAACCATCATCCGGATGGCCACGCCCTATGGAACGGAGCTTGGAATACCGAGGGAAAGCCTGATCCTGGCGATCCTCATCGTTCAGTTCGTGGGTGTGCCGTTTTCATTCGCGTTCGGAATGCTTGCTGGCCGGATCGGCGCGAAACGCTCGATCTTTCTCGGACTGCTGATGTATGCCGGCATCAGCATCTT
>JBPCLS010000012.1:0-5590 GCA_051003055.1 Casimicrobiaceae bacterium | reverse complement strand
TGGTGCGCGAGCGCTTCGGTCCGGGTCCCACGATCGCCCTGAACGCGCACGGCGACGTGGTGCCGCCTGGCGCGGGCTGGACCACCGACCCCTATGGCGCGCAGATCAAGGACGGCTACATGTACGGCCGCGGCGCCGCGGTGTCGAAGTCCGACATCGCGACTTACGCCTATGCACTGCTGGCGCTCAAGGCGAGCGGTGCAAAGCTCCACGGCGCCGTTGAGCTGCATCTTACGTATGACGAGGAGACCGGCGGCTTGATTGGTCCGGTGTGGCTTCTGGAACAAGGGATTTCCCGGCCCGACTATGTGATTTCCGCGGGCTTCGCCTACGGCATCACGACGGCCCACAACGGCTGCCTGCATCTGGAAGTCGAGGTTCTCGGCAAGTCGGCGCACGCGGCGCGGCCGGAGACGGGAGTCGACGCGCTCGAGGCAGCCACCGGCGTGCTCACCGATCTCTATGCGATCCGCAAGACCTACGCTGCGCAGGAGTCGAAGGTCACCGGCATCGACAGCCCGACGCTGATCGCCGGCCTGATCGCGGGCGGCATCAACACCAACGTCGTCCCCGACAAGATCACGTTTCGCCTCGACCGCCGCATCATTCCCGAGGAGAATCCGGCCGACGTCGAAGCAACGCTTACGCGGCAGATCAAGAAGTCGGCCACCAAGTGGCCCGGCATTACCTGCAGCGTGCGCAGGATCCTGCTGGCGATGCCATTCGTGCCGATGCCGGGACAGGAAAAACTGGTCGACGCAATCGCCCGTCATGCCACGCGCATCATGGGCGAGGAAGTCAGGCCGCACGGCGTGCCGCTGTACACCGACGCGCGTCATTATTCGGCCGCCGGCATCCCGACCGTGTTGTACGGCGCCGGTCCACACACGCTGCTGGAGGCCAACGGCCATCGCGCCGACGAAAAGCTCAAGCTCGATGATCTCTACCGCGCAACGGAAGTCGTGGCGCGATGCCTCCACGACCTGCTCGGTGCGTGACCGCGACACGGGTTCGCAACATTCACGTCGGCGGTCGAAAACAGGAAGCCAATCGATAGTGTTTTGATATACTATCGACTCCCTTTTTGCGAGACCCCATGAGCACCCTTGTCATCAAGAATCTGCCGGACGACCTGCACGCACGACTGAGGGAACAGGCAGAGCGCAATCGTCGGTCGGTTACCAAGGAGGCCGTGACGCTGATCGAACGCGGGCTCACCCGTTTGCGCAAGGCACCCGAGCTGGGTCCCCCGATCAAGCTCAAAGGCGGTCCGCTCACAAGCGACGAGATCGAAGCCTGGATTGCAGAAGGCCGCGACTGAAAGGCCAACGCCGATGGTCGCCGTCGACAGCAACATTTTGGCGTATCTCTTGCTGAATGTGGAGCACACGCTGCATGCCCGCGCGCTGTTGGAACGGGACTCCGATTGGCATAGCGATGCGTTTGTGCTGGTCGAACTCACCAATGTGTTAGCGACGGCAGTGCGCGTCCGCGGGCTCCCCTTGCCGCATGCCGCGGCAGCGTTGACGAAAGCGCAAAGCGTCATCCAATTCGGCTTGCACATGGCCGGCCATGCCGACGTGCTCGCCCTCGCGGTACGCCTGCGGATATCCGCCTACGACGCACGCTTTCTGGTGGTTGCCAAGGATTTGGGCCTGCGGCTGATCACGGAAGACGCAAAACTGCGTAACGCCGCCCCGACGCTCTCGCAGTCGCTCGCCGAAGCCCTCAACGGATAGGCCGTATCAATCACGCGACGTGAGTATTGGAAGTGCAGTCGTACGGATCAACTGGTGGGCGCGCGACTCCCTGCGGCCCGAGGGGTGTGATGCTATCCGCCCGGGACGGAAGGAGCCAGATGCCTGGTATCTGGAACCATTCCGCGTTCGCGCTCTTCCTGACCTGCTTATAGCAACGGTTTGTTAGCGAGGGGCAACGATGGCGAAATATGGAGAGGCTGCGTCGAAGAAAGTCGCGAAGACAATGCATGAGCGCAAGGAGGGCACGCTCAAAAGCGGCGGCTCGGGGAAGAAAGTAACGAGCAAGAAACAGGCGATTGCGATCGGGCTCTCGGAAGCCCGGCGCGCCGGCGCAAAAGTACCCACGAAGAAAACGTCCGCCAAAAAGTCTGCAAAGACGGCCAAGAAGTAGAGCTAGCCAATCTGACCTGCCGCGACTGCTGAGTTGCGGCGTCATCGCGCGGCGAACCCACGGCAATGGGACAAGAAACTTGCTTGTTCAATCTTATCTCACGTCGGCGCCCATCCTCTCTAACAGAGAACGTTGCGCCGACGTCGCGATTCCCTCGAGCGCGATGGAAACAACCACCAACTATGGAGGTTAGGTTAGGCCTCGTCAGGGCTTGAGCTGCCCCCGAATTTCGCCGTCCTTGTTGGCGGCGCTGTGCACGTTGACGTACAAGTTGCCCGCCTGGAATGCGGTGTACTGCGCATCGGTAAATTTCGCACCGGCAGGCACTGTCCAGGCGTTATCGCCGGCCTTGGTCAGCGGCACAATGACGCCGCCATTCTTGCCGGACGCACCTTCATGAATATGCGCCGCGGTGGCGTCGACGCCGGTTGTCGTGACACGTCCGCTGAGGGTCTTGTCGTTGTTGACGGTGATGGTTCCGCTGCCCTTCACTGGCGGGACTTCCTGATCACCCGAAATCGTTACTTTGACATCCGCCGCAAGTGCGCTGATCGATTGAACGCCAGCGAATACCAGCGCCACCGCAAAAGCCAACGCGCGAGGCTCCCTGCCCACAATCAAGTTCTCCAGGAGGAGGATTCGGGGAAAGACGAAGCGCGCGCCCGTGGTTACGATGGAAGGGCGCGGATTCTCGCCATTGTGTCACGCGGGCATTACGACGAAGCTAAATTGGGCGCGCCGAGCAGATGCTTGACAACTGTAGCCCATAGGATACAGTATGCGCGTGCGCGTTCAACTGACCGAGGTCTATCGAGAGTGGATCAATTCGTTGAAAGATCGAGCGGGTCGCGCAAGAGTTCAGGTGCGCGTCGATCGGCTCGTCAACGGCAACCCGGGGCAATATCGGGCGCTCGCTAACGGCATTTGCGAACTGAAGATCGATTTCGGTCCCGGCTATCGGGTGTATTACACCGAGCGTAACGGGGTACTCATCGTGTTGCTGGCCGGAGGCAACAAGTCCACGCAGACGCAAGACATCAAGACTGCCGTTGCGCTTGCGAAGAATCTATAGGAGCGTTTCGTCATGCCCAAGACCAAGACCAAAGCTTCAACCAAAACGAAGATCGTGCCATATGACGTGGCCGAACAACTGCGCACGCCCGAGGAAATGGCGGCGTATCTGGACGCTTGGTTCGAAGAGGCACCGGACGACGCCGCAGGCATCGCCCGTGCGCTAGGGGACATAGCCCGTGCTCGAGGTATGACGCAAGTTGCGCATGACGCCGGGCTGAGCCGGGAAAGCCTATACAAGGCGCTCAGTCAGAACGGTAACCCCAGCTTCGCCACGGTGCTAAAGGTAGCCCGTGCGTTAGGCGTTCGTTTGCACGCGCAAGCTGCTTAGAAGCTGATCTCCGCAGAGCACGCGTCCGCTGCCCGGCGTGATAGCCGCGCAGGTGGACTCGACGGTGGCACCGACGGCCGCTCCTGTGCGAATCGTTGGGAGCCCTGTCGACGGTCTGGATTGCGCGGGACCGCCTGACCCGCTCGCTTGGGAAGCCAAGCGGCATTCAGGCACAATCGGCGGCCTATGAAAATCTTCTACACGGATCTCATGGTGGCCGATTCGGAAAGTTTCTCGCCGAGCGCACATAAGCCACGTGAGGTCGTGCAGTCCTGGCAGGCGCTGGGTATCCCGCTGGAACTCGTTGCGCCCGAACCCGCTACGGTCGAGCAGTTCGCCATGGCGCACGACCGTCAGTTTGTCGAGGATGTCCTTGCGTGTCGGAGGGCCAACGGCTTTGGCAATCGATCGGCTGCGGTCGCGGCGTCATTGCCGTATACGTCGGGGTCGATGTTGGCCGCTGCACGCGAAGCGGTCCGCAACGGGCGGGTTGCCGTCGCCCCGTGCTCGGGCTTTCACCATGCCACTTACGATACCGTCCAAGGTTTTTGCACGTTCAACGGCCTGATGGTCACGGCCTGCGTATTGAGATTCGAAGCGGTGGTCAACCGAGTGGGGATTCTGGATTTCGATCAGCATTGGGGCAACGGCACCGACGATATCGTGCGGCAACTTGGCGCGGACTGGGTCCGGCATTACAGCGCGGGGGCGGAGTGGGACTCGCCGAAGCAGGCAACACGATTCCTCAATGCCATTCCGCAGCTCGTTGAGTCGATGGCCGACTGTGGCGTGATCCTGTATCAGGCCGGCGCCGATCCGCACGTGGACGACCCGCTCGGCGGCTGGCTTACGACTGAACAATTGCGTGAACGAGATCGGCTGGTGTTCGAGAACGTCGCAAGGTTGGGTGTGCCGATCGCGTGGAACCTTGCCGGCGGCTATCAGAGCCCTCTGCGCAACGTTTTAGACATTCACGACAACACGATGCGCGAGTGCGCGGCGGTGTTCGGCTGACGAAAGTGAAGCGCGGGCGCTCCGCACGAACGTCGCGCTGTCGCTGCTGATGTTCTTCTTCATGTCGGCGAGCGGCGGTCTCATGCGCCCGGCCAATGGCGAGAACGCCTTCTCGAGCCCAGATTGCTAACGCCCGGTGCGCGATCTCGACGCTACCCCGCAAGCGCGTTGGTCCCCGGTCAGTGCACTCGCTCTCCGGCGGCAGCACTGGCTGTTGGCACGACCCACAAATAGACGTTGCGCTCGCCGTGCTTGCTTTGTACCTTGACGACCTTGTCGGGTCGCCAGTCGCCGAGATCGTGGACGTAGGAGACGATGCGGGTGCCGGGCTTGAGCGCACGCAGCAGCGGCCGCAGCTGCATGTTGACGTTGGGCCACAGGAACAAGGTGACCACGGTCGCCGGAAAAAAATCGGTTCCGAATAGATCGCCTTCGATAAAGCGCACACGCTCGGTCACGCGCGCGCTGCGGGCATTCGCATTCGATTCCGCGATGCGCTGCGGATCGATGTCAATCCCTACGCCGCGCGCGCCATAGTCCTTTGCCGCCATGATTACGATGCGCCCGTCGCCCGAACCAAGATCGTAGACGAGGTCATTGGGGCCGACACTCGCGAGGTCGAGCATCGTCTTCACTACCTCGGGTGGCGACGGTTCGTAAGGAACATCGGGCGTGCGCGCTGGCGCACCGACTTGCGCAGGTGCTTGTTGGGCCGGGAGTGAGGAAGCGGGAAGCAGCGTGGCGGTAAGCAGGAACGCTGCGGCGACGTCTCGAATGCGCATGGGAAGATGATAACGTCGGTGAAATGGAGTCAGCAGCACTATGAAGTCGCGGCGAGTTGCGTCGCGATGATGGAACCCGCCGGCGAGAGCGTTATCGGTTATAAACTGGCGAACCGTCTATTTACTGGTGGGCCCGGCTGGAATCGAACCAGCGACCAAGGGATTATGAGTCCCCTGCTCTAACCGACTGAGCTACAGGCCCGTCTTAGAAAATTTCTCTGTCTGCGAACCATGCATGCAA
>JBPCLS010000011.1:0-5253 GCA_051003055.1 Casimicrobiaceae bacterium | reverse complement strand
GGCTGTATGGCTGGGGCGAGGAAGTGGAGAGCAACGCAGTGGAGGTACACGTGCACAACCTGCGTAAAAAACTCGGTGCCGACGCGATCCGGACTATTCGCGGCGTTGGCTACGTCGTGACCAACGACTAGCGGGACGGCGTGCGATGACCTCGATCCGCCGAACGCTCCTCGTCACGCTGCTGTTGGGCTTGGGCGCCGTCGCCTTCCTGGCGACGACAGCAACCTATCTTGAAACCCGCCGGGAGATCGGTGAGCTGTTCGACCTGCAGTTGAAACAGCTTGCGTATTCGACCCGCATCGATGATCTGGTCCGCGGACGGCAGCCCTCGCTCGCCCCTCCTGCATGGCGGCGCGAGGGGGCGTCCAGTCCGGGTGTGTCCGAACTCGTTACACAGATATGGGATCGAGACGGCGTTCTCGTCTACTACTCGCAACCCGGCATGGGACTGCCTGTTCCGGCGCGGGAAGGGTACTCGAATATTCTGCTCAACGGCCGCGCATGGCGCGTCTACACGCATGTCGCCGGCGCGCATGCGCTGCAGGTTGCCCACTCGCTGGACGAGCGGCGCGAGCTTGCGGCAGAAAGCGCGCTGCGCACACTGATTCCTCTGCTGGCGCTCATCCCTTTCCTGGGCATCCTGATCTGGTACGCCGTCGGCCGCGGGCTGCGTCCGCTGGATGCGATGTCGCGGGCAGTGGCCAAACGCCGCCCCGACGCGATGGCGCCGCTCGCCGAAACGGGTTTGCCCCGCGAACTACGGCCGCTTGCAACCAGCGTCAACGCGCTCCTGGCTCGCCTGGACGGCGCGCTGGCTGCGCAGCGCCGATTTACCGCGGACGCCGCCCACGAATTGCGCACACCGCTCGCTGCTTTGCGCCTGCAGCTCGATGTCGCGCAACGCGCGTCGGATCCCGGCGCGACCGATGCGGCCATCGCGGAATTGAAATTGGGCGTCGACCGTGCGGCGCGCCTGACCGAGCAGTTGCTGACGATGGCCCGGCTGGAGCCCGAAGCGCTTGAGAAGAATTTCGCCGCGTGCGATCTCGCACCGCTGGCCAAGGAGGCGATCGTGGCGCGCGCCAACATCGCGGCCGATCGTCGCATCGATCTGGGACTCGCGCGCAGCGCGCCCGCCAATGTCCGCGGTGATGGGGCCACTTTGTCGATGCTGCTGGCCAATTTGCTCGACAACGCGCTGCGCCACACGCCGGAAGGCGGGCGCATCGACGTCGCTATCGACAGCGATTCGAGTGGCACGGTCCTTTCGGTCACCGATACCGGACCCGGGATCGCACCGAGCGAACGCTCACGCGTGTTCGACCGTTTTTACCGCGGCGTGAGCGAAACAGGCGCAACCCGCGGACAAATCGGCGGACAAATCGGCAGCGGGTTGGGGCTGTCCATTGTCAAGCGCATCGCCGACGCGCACGGCGCGACGTTCACGCTGGACGAGGGCAGCGGCGGGCGCGGTCTTGCCGTCCGCGTGCAATTTCCCACGTCGTCTTAAGGTGGCGTTAAGCCGGCGCCATTACATTGTCTCCCGTGGGCCGGGACATTAAGGCCCGCCCTTCTTAATTAAGGAGAGCACGATGGTACGTAAACAAGTGACGTTGGCGCTGATCGCGGCCGGCGTGGGCGCCGGACTCGCAACCGGTTACACGCACCTGGACACCAAAGCATTGAGCGACGCGTATGCGGCGACGCAATCCGCTGTGCAGGTTGGCGCGGCAACGCCAGTCGCCGCCACCGCGGCGGTCAATTTGCCGGACTTCACGGCGCTGGTCGAGCGCAGCGGCGCCGCGGTCGTCAACATCAGCACTGAGCGCAAAGGCAAGATGGGCAAAATCGACATCGAAGGTTTGGATGAAGACAACCCGATGTTCGAGTTTTTCAAGCGCTGCGGCAACGTTCTCGGCATGCCTGGCTGGACCCCCGGTCCGGGTCCGCAGCGCCCGCCGTTCCAGGCGCGCGGTCTAGGATCCGGCTTTATCGTGACCCCTGATGGCTACGTGATCACGAACGCGCATGTCATCGACGACGCGGAAGAAGTCACCGTCAGGTTGACCGATCGGCGCGAGTTCATCGCCAAGGTCGTCGGCGCCGACAAGCGTACCGATATCGCGCTCCTTAAGATCGACGCGAAAAATCTGCCTGCGCTCGATATCAACGCCAAGCCGACGTTGAAAAAGGGTGAGTGGGTGATCGCCATCGGTTCACCGTTCGGATTCGAAAACAGCGTATCGGCCGGTGTCGTCAGCGGCGTCCAGCGTGCGCTGCCCAGCGGACAGATGGTGCCATTCATTCAAACCGACGTGGCGGTGAACCCTGGCCACTCCGGCGGTCCGCTGCTCAACGCCGCGGGCCAGGTCGTAGGCGTCAATTCGCAAATCTATAGCCGCTCCGGCGGCTACATGGGATTGTCGTTCGCGATCCCGGTCAATGTCGCCGCGTCCGTCGCCGATCAGCTGCGAGCGACCGGCAAAGTGCAGCACGGCCGCTTGGGCATCGGGATCCAGGGCTTGACCCAGGGGCTCGCGCAGAGCTTCGGGCTGCCCGATGCGAATGGGGCGCTGGTCGGCACCGTGGAGCCCGGGACCCCGGCCGCGCAAGCTGGCTTCAAGACGGGCGACATCATCCGCAAGATCGACGGCGTCGCGGTCGTCGACAGCACCGATGTCACGAGCCGCGTCGGCAATACATTGCCCGGAACGAAGATGAAAATCGAGGTATGGCGCGACGGTAAGCCGGTCGAGCTCGCCGCGACCGTAGGCACGCTCGATGACACCAAAGTGGCGGCGGCCAAGCCCGAAAGCTCCGAGGCCCGCGGCAAGCTCGGCATTTCGGTGCGGCCGCTGACTCCCGAGGAGCAGAAAGACGGCGCCAAGACCGGCGTGGTCGTCGAACAGGTGGGCGGCGCTGCAGCGCGCGCCGGTATCCAGATGGGCGACCTGATCGTTGGTGTGGGAACGACTAAGATCAAGACGGCCGACGAATTGAAGCAGCAAGTCGACAAGGCCGGCAAGACCGTCGCCTTGCTGATCGAACGGCAGGGGCGTCAGATCTATGTGCCGGTGAGAATTTCTTAAGCCGATTGCCTCACCGGAAGCCGCGGGTAACATCGCGGCTTTTTTTCTGCGCGTTGCAGAAAGGGTTTTGCAGATGACCCCGCTTCAACGGCCGGCGGCGATTGCACAACCGGTCAGTGCCGCAACGAGTCGATGCCCTTCGCGATGCCGGAAAGCGTCAGCGGGAACATTCGCGGTCCCAGTGCCTGCAACACCATCTGTGTCGAGCGCGTGTATTCCCACGCGCGCTCGGGCTCCGGGTTCCACCAGATGATCTTGCGGAAATGCGTGAACAGGCGCGCAAGCCACGCAATGCCCGGCTCGTCGTTTACGTATTCGACGCTGCCGCCCGCTTGCACCAGCTCATATGGGCTCATTGCGGCGTCGCCGACAAAAATGACGCGCCAGTCCGGTCCATACGTGTGCAGCAGTTGGAGCGTTCCCATTCGCTCGTTGCGCCGGCGTGCGTTATCGCGCCAAAGGTGGTCGTACACGCAATTGTGGAAATAGAAGTGTTCGAGGTGGCGGAATTCGCTTTTGGCCGCGGAGAAAAGTTCTTCGCACACCTGCACATGCGGATCCATCGAGCCGCCCACGTCGAGGAACAAGAGCACCTTCACCCGATTGCGCCGTTCAGGTTGCAGCTTCAAGTCGAGCCAGCCCGCGTTTCTGGCGGTACCCGCGATCGTCCCGTCGAGGTCGAGCTCCTCGGGCACGCCCTTGCGCGCGAAGCGGCGCAGCCGGCGCAGCGCCACCTTGATGTTGCGGGTGTTGAGCTCGACGTCGCCGTCGAGATTGCGAAACGTCCGCTCGTCCCAGACCTTGACCGCGCTGCGCGAGCCGCCGCCGTCCTGTCCGATGCGAATGCCTTCGGGGTTGTAGCCGTACGCGCCGAACGGGCTCGTACCCCCGGTGCCGATCCACTTCGAACCGCCCTGGTGACGCTCACGTTGCTCTGCGAGACGTTGCTTGAACGTCTCCATCAATTTGTCCCAGCCACCGAGCGCTGCGATGCGCTGCTTGTCTTCGTCGCTCAAATGCCGCTCGAACTCACGGCGCAGCCACGCCTCGGGAATCTCGCCGCGAATGGCGAAGATCGCGTTGATCCCTTTGAAGTACGTGCCGAACGCCAGGTCGAAGCGGTCGAAGTGCTGCTCGTCCTTGATGAGACAAACGCGCGACAGCGTATAGAAGTCGTCGATCGACAGCGACACGACGCGTTTTTCCAGCGCCTCGATGAGCGTCAACAGCTCGCGCGTCGAGACCGGGAGCTTGTGCGCCTTCAAGTGCAAAAAGAACCCGGCGAGCATGAGCGCGAAAGCTTCTCGTCAGGGATATCACTGTAACCGGAACTTCAAATTCAGCTTCACCGCCGGCCACTCGCTGTCAATGATGCTGAACACGACGGTATCGCGTTTCGCGCCGTCTGCCATCAATTGATGGTTGCGCAGTACACCGTCCTCCTTCGCTCCCAGCCGCGCGATCGCCGCGCGCGATTCGTGATTGAACCAATGCGTGCGGAACTCGACCGCAATGCAGTGCAGCGTCTCGAACGCATGCGTTAACAAGAGCAGTTTGCATTCGGAGTTGACCGCCGTGCGCTGCGCCCGCTTCGCATACCAGGTGTGACCGATTTCCATGCGTCGGTTGACGGCGTCGACATTGAAAAAGCGCGTTGATCCAACGATCTCGCCGGTTTTGCGATCGCGGACGATAAAGGGCATCGCACCCGATCGCTCGCGCATGTCGAGCGCGGTTGCGATGTACTCGCCCATGCGTTCGGGCGTGGCAATATGCGTGAACCACAGTCGCCACAGTTCACCGTCAGCGGCCGCTTGCACCAAGGCGGACTCGTGTTCTCTCGTCAACGGCTCGAGAGACGCATGCTGCCCGGCAAGCGTGACCGGTTCGATGAAGGGCATGGTCATCGAACGACGCTTTAGACGTCAACGCCCGGCCCGCGCCATGAACACGACTCGTTCGAACAAATGCACGTCCTGTTCGTTCTTGAGCAACGCGCCATGCAGCGGAGGAATGAACGCCTTGCGGTCGCTGCTTTTCAGCGCTTCCGGCGAAATGTCTTCGGCGAGCAGGATCTTGAGCCAGTCTAGCAATTCGGACGTCGAAGGCTTTTTCTTCAACCCAGGCACTTCGCGTAGGTTGAAGAACACTTCGAGCGCTTCGG
>JBPCLS010000010.1:0-3339 GCA_051003055.1 Casimicrobiaceae bacterium | reverse complement strand
GGCACCAAAACCGAGCGTGCAGACCAGACAAGCAACGGCGAACGCGTGGTTCGCGCGAGCGAAGGTACTGCGCATGCTACCTCCTGATGTGCGGTTCACCCGCCGGTGCGCTTGTATTCGTTCTGGTGTTGCGCTCGGGTGCGGAGATCGCGTTCCCACTGGTCGCGGTTGCCGTTGAACGGCGCTCCCGCGTAGGGCGTTTCATCCTTCTTGCCTTGATACTTTCCCTGTTTGTATTCGCTGACTTGTGGCCGCTCGCCGCATCCGGCGAGCATCAGCGCGGCCATCGCGCCGAATGCAGCCGCGGCAATCTTTGTCACCGTTCGGCCGATCACGACTTACCTCCCGGCGCCGGGGCCGGACCCGGTACGGGCTGCGCTGCTGGTTTTTGGTCCGGACGTCCGTAGGCCGTGGCCCAGCCCCAGACATCGCCGGCTTTGCCGCGCGTGGTCACGCGCGTGCGATAGATGTCCGCGATGACATCGCCGTCGCCGCCAAGCAGCGCCTTGGTCGAGCACATCTCCGCGCAAGCGGGTAACTTGCCTTCGGCGAGACGGTTGCGGCCGTACTTCTTGAATTCGGCCTCGGAGGTGTCCTTCTCGGGACCGCCCGCGCAGAACGTGCATTTGTCCATCTTGCCGCGGACGCCGAATGCGCCAGCCTGCGGGAACTGTGGTGCGCCAAACGGGCACGCGTAAAAGCAGTATCCGCAACCGATGCACAGATCCTTGTCGTGCAGGACGACGCCCTCTTCGGTGCGGTAGAAACAGTCGACCGGGCACACCGCCATGCACGGCGCATCCGAGCAATGCATGCACGCTACCGAGATCGAGCGCTCGCCCGGCACGCCGTCGTTGATCGTGACCACACGCCGCCGATTCACGCCCCAAGGGACCTCGTGCTCCTGCTTGCAGGCAGTGACGCAACCGTTGCATTCGATGCAGCGTTCCGCATCGCAGAGGAATTTCATTCGAGCCATGATCTAACCTCCAGTAATTCGCGTCACGCCTTCTTCGCGACCTGACAAAGCGTCGTTTTGGTTTCCTGCATCATCGTCACCGAGTCGTAGCCATACGTCGTGGCGGTGTTGACAGCCTCGCCCCGGACAATCGGCGCCGCGCCCTCGGGGTAGTACTCGAGCATGTCCTTGCCCATCCACCAGCCGGAGAAATGGAACGGAATGAAGGTCGTTCCCGCGCCGACGCGATCCGTTACCTGGGCCTTGACCCAAAGCTGCGCGCCGGTCGGCGACTTCACCCAGACGTATTCGCCGTCGAGGACGCCGCGGTCGTTCGCGTCCCTTGGGTTGATCTCGACGTAACACTCCTGCTGCAGTTCGGCGAGCCATGGATTGGAGCGCGTTTCTTCGCCACCGCCTTCGTACTCGACCAGCCGGCCGCTGGTCAGCACCAGCGGAAACTGCTTCGAAATCTCCTTGTTCTGATCCTGCACCGTCTTAAACAGCGTCGGCAGCCGCCAAAACGCCTTCTTGTCGTCGTGCGTCGGATACTTGGCGACCAGATCCGGCCGCGGCGAATACAAAGGCTCACGATGCTGCGGCACGCCGTCCGGGAAATTCCAGACGACCGCGCGCGCCTTCGCATTGCCGAACGGGTGCACGCCGTGGTTTTTCATGACCACGCGGATCATGCCGCCCGACAGGTCAGTCTTCCAGTTCTTGCCCTCGGCAGCCTTTTTCTCGGCGTCGGTCAATTCGTCCCACCAGCCGAGTTTTTTCAAGAATACGTGATCGACCTCCGGATAGCCGATCGTAAGGTCCGATCCCTTCGGATGCGAGCCGTCGCCGGCAAGCAACGACACGCCTTCGCGTTCGATCCCGAAGTTGGCACGGAAGCAACCGCCGCCGTCCATCACGTGGCGCGACGTGTCATAGAGATTGGGTGAGCCGGGGTGCTTCAATTCCGGCGTTCCCCAACACGGCCACGGCAACCCGAAATAATCCCCGTCGCACGGGCCACCCCTGGCGCGGAGCGTCTTGACGTCGAACGTCGCCATATTCTTCATGTGCAACTTCAACCGCTCAGGTGACTGACCCGAATAGCCGATGGTGAAGGTTCCCCGGTTCAACTCTTTGAGGATGGACTCGGGCGTCGGCTCATCCCAGCCGTCCTTGTCCTTGACCATCTCGTAGTTTTTCGAAAGCTCCTTGTCGAAGCCGAATTTCTTCGCGAAAGCGTGCATCAGCGTGTGATCGGGCTTCGATTCGAACAGCGGCTCGATCACTTTCTCGCGCCACTGCAGCGAGCGGTTCGACGCCGTGACCGATCCCGACGTTTCCAGTTGCGTGGCCGCCGGCAGCAGGTAGGCGCCATCCTTGCGCGCCATTGCGAACATCGCCGCGGTGGCTGACGGATAAGGATCGATGACGACCATCAGATCGAGCTTTTTCATTGCCTCGACCATCTCCTTACCCCGCGACTGACTGTTCGGCGCATGACCCCAGAACACCATCGCGCGCAGGTTCGGGCCCTGGTCGATCATTTCGTTCTTGTCGAGCACGCCGTCGATCCAGCGGGACACCGTCATGCCGGGCTTTTCCATCATGCCTTCGGCAAACTGCTTCTTCATCCATTCGTAATCAACGCCCCAGACGGCTCCCCAATGCTTCCACGAGCCGGCGGCAACGCCGTAATAACCGGGAAGCGAATCCGGGTTGGGACCGACGTCGGTCGCGCCCTGGACGTTATCGTGGCCGCGGAAGATGTTCGCGCCGCCGCCGGAGACGCCGATGTTGCCCAGGGCAAGTTGCACGATGCACGACGCGCGCACGATCGCGTTGCCGATCGTGTGCTGGGTCTGGCCCATGCACCACACGATGGTCGACGGGCGATTTTTCGCCATCATTTCCGCGATCTTGAACACCTGCGCTTCGGGCACGCCGCACACTTCCTCGACTTTGTCGGGCGTCCACTTGGCCATGACGTCTTCTTTAACCTTGTCCATCCCATAGACGCGGTCATTGATGTACTGCTTGTCTTCCCAACCGTTCTTGAAGACGTGGTGGAGTATTCCGAAGAGGAATGCGATATCGGTGCCGGAGCGGATGCGCACGTATTCATCGGCCTTCGCTGCCGTCCGCGTAAAGCGCGGATCGACGACGATCATCTTCGCGCCGGTTTCCTTCGCATGCAGCATATGCAGCATTGACACCGGGTGCGCCTCGGCGGCGTTCGACCCGATGTACATCGCGCACTTCGTGTTCTGCATATCGTTGTACGAATTGGTCATCGCGCCGTAGCCCCACGTATTGGCTACGCCGGCGACCGTCGTCGAATGGCAGATCCGCGCCTGGTGGTCCATGTTGTTCGTGCCGAAGAA
>JBPCLS010000009.1:0-5076 GCA_051003055.1 Casimicrobiaceae bacterium | reverse complement strand
CGGTTGCAACAAACGCCGACACGGGCAGCAAACCACCGCCCAAAGCTTTGCCCAGGATCACCCCATCCGGACGCACGCCGTCGTGTTCACACGCCAGGAACTTGCCGGTCCGGCCCAACCCGGTCTGAATCTCATCGCAAATCAGCAGCACGCGGTGCTCGCGGCAGATACGGGCGCATTCGGCGAGATAGCCGCGCGGCGGCACGATGATTCCGCCTTCGCCCTGGATCGGCTCCACCAGAAAAGCCGCAGTGTCCGGCGTAATCGCCGCGGCAAGAGCCTGCGCATCGCCGAACGGAATCGAGCGAAACCCCGGCGCAAACGGCCCGAAGCCATTGCGATATTGCGCCTCCGACGAGAACCCGACGATGGTGATCGACCGTCCATGAAAATTCCCGTCGCACACGATGATTTCAACGTGACCTGGCGCGATCCCTTTGATCGTGTGCCCCCATTTGCGCATGGCTTTGAGAGCGGTTTCCACAGCCTCAGCGCCGCCGCTGCTGGGCAGCGCGCGGTCAAGGCCGGTGAGGGTCGTGAGCCGCTGGAACAACTCGGGCAGCCGCTCGTTGTAGAACGCCCGCGACGTCACTGCCAGCCTTCGCGCCTGCTGCACGAGCGCCGCCAGAATCCGCGGGTGCGCGTGGCCGAAACTCACCGCCGAATACGCGCTCATCAAATCGAGATGGCGCTTGCCGTCGACGTCGGTGATCCATGCGCCTTCGCCGTGCGCCAGCACCACTGGCAACGAATCGTAATTGCGTGCGCCATAGGTATGCTCGGCACCGATTGCCGGCGCCGGTGCCAAAGCGTCTGCAGCAGCGGCGGGATGAATACTCATTGCCGGCGCATCGCCGGCGTTTGTCTTGGCTTTCATGCCGTTCTCCTTGCCAGAAGTCCGACACCGTCACGGGAGCAGCAGGAGCGACGTTACACCTTAGAAGATCAAAGGCGCAGGCATTAAAGTGTCGTTGCCGGCGCGAACGCGGGCAGGCACGTGAAGTGTCGGCGGATATCGAACTGCAACGATACCCGAGGCGCGCATAAAAAGGCGAATTACGTGGTACCGCTTGGCGGCTGCGCTTGATCCGGCGGTCACTCCTCAATCCGACCGTTACTCGTCGCCGGTTCACACGGCGACGCCGGCGAAGCGCAGCATCACCGGTATCTCGCAGTCGATGTCTTCCCATCCGTGCGTGCCGCCCCCGGCGACGAACTGCCACGCACCCGCGTAGCGAGCGACCGCGTCGCGCCAATCAAGGACTTCATCGCCGGCGCGCACCAGCAGAAAATAACGCTCGAGCCGGGTCAAGCGCTCGACCATAAGCGCTTTCAACTCCGCGAAATGCTCCGGTATGAGTTCGTAGCGCTCGCCAGTGTACGGATTCTGCTGCGGACCCAAATGCGCTTGCAGATCCGCAAACGGGCGCACGGCAGGATTGATGACGATGGCACGTGCACCGTACTTCTCGGCGAGCCACGTCGCGTAATACCCGCCGAGAGAGCTGCCAATGAACGTCAGCGGCCCGAGCCTGTCGAGCCTCCTGTCGACCCATACGCAGACATCGCCCATCGCCATCGCCGGACGATGGTGCAACGCCGGAATATGGCAATGCGGTGGATCGCGCCGACTCGCCGCCGCCGCCATCAGCTTGCGCCCCTTTACCGTCTGCGGCGACGAATTGAAGCCGTGCAGATAAACGAGCGTTGCCGGCGTCACGCGCGATTGGCGAGCACGCGCAACAGCTTTTCGTGTACGCCGTCAAACCCGCCGTTGCTCATGATCAGCACATGATCGCCGGGCTTAGCCTCGGCGACGACAGCGTTCACCAGCGCCTCGATATCGTCGTGGACCAGCGCTTTGTCGGCCAGCGGCGCAAGAGTGCTCGCGACGTCCCATCCGAGCTTCGCCGCGTAGCAGAAAACGCGGTCGGCGGCGGCAAAGCTCCCGGGCAACGCGTCCTTGACCGCACCCATTTTCATCGTATTGGAACGCGGCTCGACCACCGCGAGAATGCGCGCGCCGTCGACCTTGCGCCGCAAACCTTCGAGCGTGGCGGAGATTTCGGTCGGGTGATGCGCAAAGTCATCATAGACGGTGATGCCGTTGACGATTCCGCGCACTTCGAGGCGGCGCTTGACGCCGTTGAACCTGGCGAGCGCTTTGATCCCATCCGCGACCGGCACGCCGACATGCCGCGCCGCCGCCAGTGCGGCCAGCGCGTTCAACTGGTTGTGCCGGCCCAGTTGCCCGAAGGAAAGCGTTCCCTGTGGCGCGCCGCCCAGCAGAATGGCGCCATCGACACCGATCGTCCAGTCGGGCCCGGTGCCCGAAACTTCGGCCAACCCGAAACGTTCGACTTCGCTCCAGCAGCCGCGCGCGAGCACGCGGGCAATGCTCGCTTCGCCGCCGTTGGCGATGATGCGTCCGTTGCTCGGAATCATGCGAACGAGGTGATGGAATTGCGTTTCGATTGCCGGGAGGTCGGGGAAGATATCGGCATGATCGTATTCCAGATTGTTGAGGATCGCCGTGCGCGGCCGGTAGTGAACGAATTTCGAGCGCTTGTCGAAAAACGCGGTGTCGTACTCGTCCGCCTCGATCACGAAGAAATCGCTGCGCGCTCCGTCGCGCGCGAGCCGCGCCGAGATCGCGAAATCGACGGGCACTCCGCCGATCAAAAAGCCCGGCGCCAATCCGGCGCAATCGAGTATCCACGCGAGCATCGCGGCGGTCGTCGTCTTGCCGTGCGTGCCGGCGACCGCCAGAACCCAGCGGTCGCGCAACACGTTCTCAAAGAGCCATTGTGGACCGGAGACGTACGCTCGGCCGCTGTTCAGCAGCGCCTCCAATAGCGGATTGCCGCGCGAGACGACGTTGCCGACGACAAACGCTTCCGCGCCCGCGGCGACGCCCGACAGTTGCGCGGGATCCCACCCCTCGGTGAGGCCAATGCCGAGCGCGCTCAATTGCGTTGCCATCGGCGGATAGACATTGGCGTCGCAGCCGGTCACGTGGTGGCCAGAGGTCTTCGCGATCGCCGCGAGACCGCCCATGAACGTGCCGCAAATTCCCAGAACGTGAAGATGCATACCGGATTCGGATCAACGTGAAGGCAAAATGCCTTTGGCGGTAAGCGCGCGGACGTACGCTTGTTCCAGCGCCCACGCGTAATGCACAGGATCGGTCAACCTGGAATCGGCATACGCGCGCTCGATCGCGGCGCGCTGGCTTGCCCGAAACACTTGATCGTCGGCGAGACGGACGGCAAGCGCGACGTAGGCATCATCGGTCGCCGCAATTGTTTCTTCCAACCCCAAATGTTTCAAAATGCTGTAGGTCATCCGCTCGGCATGACGCTGCCCGACCATCGTGACGACCGGCACCCCTGCCCCCAACGCGGCGCTGCTCGTGTCGCCACCCGTGTAGGGGAGCGTATCGAGGGCGACGTCGACCAGCGCGTAACGCGCGCGATTGACGGCCTCATCGTCCCGGCGATACGGCACAAAACGCAGCCGTGCTTCCGCGATGCCGAGTCCCGTCACGCGCCGCAGGATTGCGCTTCGCTCATCATCTCGCATCGGCGAAAAAGCAAGATACGCGCGCGGCACAAGGTCGAGGATTCGTCGCCACAGCTCGATGCAGCGCAGCGAGAGCTTACCCGCGCCGACGAACGCTGCGTACACCACGGCATCCTTCGGCAGATCGAGCGCCGCCCGGGTCATCTGCCCCGACGTGTTGGCGACGGCCGGTGGCGCGAAACGGCGCAGTGGGAGCACACATATGGAGAGCGGCAGTAGCGCCTCCATTTGCCAACGCGCCGACTCTTCGGTGTCGGCATGCTTATCGGTCAGCTTGAAGTCAACTTCTTTGATCCCGACCGCGCCGTGATAGCCCAGGTGCGTGGAGATGACGCGCGCAGGTCTCCACGACAAAGTCCCTGGGCGTGAGAACGCCGAGTGCCCCATGAGATCCACGAGCAGATCGAGATCGCCTGCCGCGATGAGCTCCGCCGCCGCGCGATCGTCCAGCGACGACACGTTGACGAATTCGTTGACTGCCGCCCGCCACTGCACGGTCGCGGCATCTTCGTTTTCGGCAGGCGCAAGCGAATAGGCGCGGACGTCGAAGCCTGCGCGGTTGTGCGCCGCGAGCGCAGGCAGCAGCAATTCGCCCATCACATGCGTGCGGAAATCAGCCGACAGATAACCAATGCGAATCCGCGGATCGGCAGAGCGCCGCGGCCCGGCGAGCGAGTGCGGCTGTTCGCGTCCGCCATGCACGAGCCGATCGTACGTGTGATAGAGCGCCAGGATGCGCTCCGGCGCAACGTCGTCGTACTGTATCTGCGCCAGCAGCACTGACACGAGCTGCGCTTCACCGGGCCGGTAATCGGCGGCGAGCGCCAGATCGCGATAGCGCACCTGGCGCTCTTTATCGCCCATCCGGCGGCTTGCATAGTAGCCGGCGACAGCGAGGCTCGCCGACATCGGAGCGACGACCTCGAATCGCAGGAAATCCTCGTGCGCCTCTTCCTCGCGTCGCAGCATCTGCAACACGCCGCGCAACTCGTTCCATACCGCCTCGTTGGTCGGCGCAAGCTCGCGTGCCGCGCGCAGGTGCGGCAACGCAATCCTCCAGCGCCGCACACGAATCCACGTACGGCCCGCATTGAAGCGCGCATCGAGACGATCGGGGGCGCAGCCCGCTGCAGCCTCGAACGCGACGGCAGCATCGGCGAACCGGCGTTGGGCGGATAACAGGTGGCCCTGGGCAAGCAACGGCTCGACCCACCCGGGACGCGCGACAAACGCCGCGCGAAACCCGGCGAGCGCCGCGTCGGAGTCGCCGCGCTTCGCGTCGATCGTGCCGAGATTATGGAGAACGGCCGCGCGCCGGGGATCATCGGCGGGTATTGCTGCGAGCGCGGCTTTATAACGCGCCGCCGCTCCGGCAAAATCAGCTCCTTCGGCGAGCCGCGCCCCGTCGATGAGCTCCCTCGCAACCACAGCCTCGGTCCCGGCGGCTAGCTCAACTTTCGTGCGTGGTGGCATGCTGGCGCCAACCCCATACGA
>JBPCLS010000008.1:0-16631 GCA_051003055.1 Casimicrobiaceae bacterium | reverse complement strand
CCGGCCCGATTGCTCGTCGAACATCAGGTTGCCGATGCGGAAGTCGCCGTGGTTGATGGTCGTCTTGACGCTCTTGGGAACGTTCGACGAGAGCCAGAGGATAAGCCTGTCGATGTCGGCGTTGGGGGCCGTTTTCGACATTTCCCATTGCTTGGTCCAACGCCCGATCTGGCGGCCGTAGTAATCACCCGTCTTGCCGAAGTCCGAAAGCCCTCGCGCCTGGTAATCGAGGTTGTGCAGCGCGGCCATCGCCTCCGCCATACCCAGAAACATCGCTCGCCGCTTTTCTTTCGGCACGTCGGGCAGCCACGCGTGGCCGAAGACCCGTCCTTCGACGAAGTCCATGACGTAGAACTCGGTGCCGATGATGCTCGTGTCCTTGCAATACAGCCGCATGCGGGGAACCGGCACCGCCGTACCCGCGAGCGCGCTTTGCACGCGATACTCGCGATCGATCGCGTGTGCCGATGGGAGCAGCACACCCGCAGGCCTCTTTCGAAGCACGAAGCGGGCATTGGGATAAGTCAGGAAGTAGCTGGGGTTCGATTGCCCGCCAGCAATGCGCTTCAACCGCGGCGTACCGTCGGCTTCCGGAAGGTCGCGCTCGAGGTAGGCCGCGAGCGGCGCTACGTCAAAGTCGTTCACTCCGAACTCGGCTCAAGAACCGCGCTCGGTCACCGAGCCGCGCTCAGCACGAACGTGCTCGTGCCGCCCAGGATCTGCGTGGTCCGGTAGCACGCCTTCCAGGGCGTCAGGTGATCGGTGAGCGCGCCGGTGACGAGAGTCTCGACCTTGATGCGCGAAAGGTCGATCGGCTGGCCCAGCACGGTCATCGCCCCCCGCTTGGGCAGCGGATAGTTCTCACAAATGTCGAGGAACTGCCCATGTAAGGTGCCCGGCAAATTGGTGCCGTCGACGCTCCAGGCGAGGATATCGAAGCTCGGCGGCTCCTTGCCCTCGAGATAGTTGTTCACCCAGTAGTTCCACACGAGGTCGTTGCGCAAACGATGAGGATAATGCGCAAACCATTGGCGGTGTCAAGTCGAGTGCCTCCTCCGCGACGCAGCGAGAACGGTCCCCCGCAGCAGGAGTGTGCATGGAGATTGCAGACAAGGTGGTGGTTGTAACGGGCGGGTGCAGCGGCATCGGCGCCGGCCTTGCACGGCGGTTCCGCGACGAGAGCGCGCGCGCCGTGGTCGTGGCCGATCTGAGCCTGGAGGGCATGCCTGAAGGTACGACGGCGCATCCATGCGACGTCGCGCGCGAAAGCGACGTGGCCGCGCTCGTCGCGAGCGTTCTGGCCGATCACGGGCGAATCGATCTATTCTGCTCGAACGCCGGCGTCCTGACGCCCGGCTGGGACGTGCGCGAGGCTGACTTCGACCGCTGGCAGCGCGACTGGAACGTCAACGTCATGGCGCACGCGTATGCCGCGAAGGCGGTGCTTCCCTCGATGATCGCACGAGGGGAAGGCTACCTTCTGCAGACGCTCTCCGCCGCGAGCCTGTTGGCGACGCCGGAATCCATCATCTACACGGCGACCAAGCACGCGGCGCTCGGTCTCGCCGAGTCGCTTGCCTTCACGTACGCGCGATACGGCATACGCGTGTCCGCCCTCTGCCCGATGGGGGTTCGAACGTCGATGGTCGATGCGTTCGATGCGAGCGGTGGGAGTGCCGGCGTGGACGGCATCCTCGACGTCGAGGACGTCGCCGAAGCCGTGATCGCCGGTCTTCGCGACGAGCGGTTCCTGATATTTCCGCATGCGATGGTCGCCGATTATTACGCGAAGAAGGCCGCGCAGCCCGAAAAGTGGCTGCGCCGCATGGCCGCGCTGCAGGCGCAGTTCACGGACGCCTCCGGGTAGGCGTCCGACCGTGGTGCCGCGCGCGTCCGCGAGCGCGGCAAATGATGTGATGGAGCGTAGTGGTGCCTATTCCATCTTTGCCCTGATCGTCACTATCGCGCCAGAGTTGTGTGAAACAACGCGTGGAAGGGCGCGAGGGTCCGAGTGTAGACTCTCATAAGCCCGCTCATACTGGCAGGATCACCGTTGCGCGACCCGTGGCTGATTGAGCCGTAGGACAAAAAATCGTGAGGCGTCCATTTCATTATTCATCGATGTTCCTGCCATTAAGATTCAGCGCGTTGAAATTGATGGCCAAGTCCTGAGGGTTGCAATCAAGCGCGGCGACCTTCGCAAACCACCGTTGTTGATCTGTAACGGGCTCGGCGCCAACCTGGAGCTCGTGGAGCCGCTTGCTAGAGCGCTCACCGACATCGAGACGGTGTTGTTTGATGTTCCCGGCGTCGGCGAATCACCACGTCCCAAACGTCCCTATCGCTTCAAAACGCTGGCACGCCTTGCTGACAGAATGATGGCAGCCCTCGGTTACGGCGGCGCAATTGACGTCATGGGCGTTTCATGGGGTGGCGCGCTGGCGCAGCAAATTGCCCGCACCTGGGGGCGGCATCGCTGCCGGCGCCTAGTGCTGGCGGCGACGGTCGCCGGAGGCATGATGATTCCAGGCCGCTGGAAAGCGATCACCAAACTGATGAACCCGCGGCGCTACACGGACCGCGATTACCTGACGCGCGTGGCCAAGGACATCTACGGGGGCGCGGTGGCCGATGATCCTTCGGTGATTCCGCGATTCGCTGCGCACATGGAATCCCCCGACCCGCGCGGATACCTGTACCAGCAGCTCGCGATGTTCGGCTGGACGAGCGTGCGATGGCTGCCGAGTTTGCGGCAGCCGGCCCTCGTGCTCTCAGGGAAGAAGGACCCGCTGGTCCACCCTATCAATGCGCGCCTCCTCGCACTCCTGATTCCGAGATCGCAGCTTGAACTCGTGGACGATGGACACTTGTTCGTTCTAACAAGTCCTTCGGTCATCCCGATGATCACGCGATTCCTAGGCTATCATCCAAGCGAAGAGCGCTCACACGCTACCCAACGTCGTCTCGCGACTCCCTCCTAGCCGCAGCCTCGAACTGCATCCGCAATTCCCGCTTCAAGTGCTATTGCGCGCTTACCGGGACAGTGCCGCGCGGCAGGATGCAGCAGTTCGGCGCGGGCCGAAGCGGGCACATCACCGCTCTCATCCGGCGCCCTTCGTGAAGTACCGGCGAACAATCGATTCGGCGACGAGCGCCGGCTTGTCCTGCCCGTCGATCTCGATCGCGATGTTGAACGTCAACTGCAGGCCGCCGTCGACATCGTCCACCTTGGTGAGCACGTAGCGGCCGCGCACCCGGCCGCCGGAACGCACGGGTGCCGTGAAGCGAACCTTGTTGAGCCCGTAATTGATGCCGATGTCACAGAACGGGAACGCGTGCTGCAGGTACGGTTCGTAGAATCCGCCGAGCAGCGAAAGCGTGAGGAAGCCGTGCGCGATCGTCCCGCCGTACGGCGATAATGCGGCGCGGCCGGCGTCGACGTGAATCCACTGGAAGTCGCCGGTCGCCTCGGCGAACTTGTCGATGCGCTGCTGATCGACGGTGAGCCAGTCGGTCACCAGGACTTCCTGGCCGACAGCGCTCCGCACGTTTCCGGGCGTCTCGAAACGGGTGGCCTTTTCCATCTATCGGTTCCTTGGCGGGTTGTAGGACGGCGCGGTGCTGCCCATGACCAGTCGCGCCTTCGGAAAGCAGGATCAGAGTGCGGTTGTCGTTCAGCTGCGGAAGGGAAATTCGCTTCCCCTTAGGCGAGGTTGCGGCCAGTGTCGACCGGGATGATGACGCCGGTCACCGCCGTCATCTTTCTCGCCAGCGCGACGATGGTGACGCTTTGGGATCATCTTCAGGTCGGACGCCGTTTTGGTCATGGTTTTCCTCGTCGGAAGTTGAATCGCCGCGCTTCGCACGGCGTGAGCCAGGAATCTTGGATGGAAATGCGAGGCGGAGGGAAATACCGCCTGCGCATCTTACCCATGCGCGTGCCCTATGGCCCGTGACGGCTCCCATCGGTTCAGTCGAGCGGCGTGACGCCGAGCCAGGCGGCGGCCGAGATCTGCCGGCGCGCGGCCGCCGACATCATTTCGGTGAGCAACGCGAGCGCGATCAGCCTTACCGGGACTCTGGAAACGCCGATGAAGCGGTTCGACTCGATGATAGGCGTCGACGTGCGCGGCACGTTCCTGTGCTCACAGGCGTGCATCCCGCATCTCAAACACGCCGCAGCGGCGCAGCGCAATCCTCATATTCTCACGCTGTCCCCGCCGCTCAACCTGGACCCCAAATGGTTCGTGAAGCACGCCGCTTACACCATCGCCAAATATGGCATGAGCATGTGCGTGCTTGGCATGGCCATGGAATTCCGGCCCGACGGCATCGCCGTCAACGCGCTGTGGCCGCGCACCGTGATTGCCACTGCGGCGCTCGCGATGGTTCCCGGTGTCTCCGAAGATCTCGATGGCACACGCAAGCCGGAGATCGTCGCCGACGCCGCGCACGCGATCCTTGGGCGCGACGCGCGATCGACAACCGGCTGATTTTTCCTTGATGAGGATGTGCTGCGTGAGGCAGGAGTAACCGATTTTTCAGCCTATGCGGTCAAGCCGGGGACCCCGCTCTTGCCCGATTTGTTCATTTGAAGGCAACACCCCTCGCGCTTGGCTGTTGCGTCCGGGGCGCGACGACGCCGCGCATCGTGCGCCCGTTCCTCGGACGCGGGTGTGCGGCTCCAGCAGCTTGAGAATCTTGCCGCTGGAGCTAGAGCGCGGGCTCCCACCGGAAGTCCGTTCGTGTCGCGCGATCGATGACCGCTTTCGAGTCGTGCGTGGTCCCTTCGATTGTTTTGGGCGAAACCGTGATGTGGACCTCGTTGCGCCGGGTGCAGGGAACGTGACAAAAACGGACGAACTCGGCGGTCATCTGCTGGGTTGGCTCAGCAAGATTGGGATCGAGGGGTCGACCGCCGCAACTGAGGCGATGGCATGACGCCGGAATGATCGCGTTGGCTCGAAGCGTTTTCGGGCCCGCTTGCCGACTTTGTCGGCTTTGGTCGTGCTCGCGATACGGGGCCGGCGATCAGTTTCAGCGGAGAATTTCGTCCCTAGCTTGCAACTTGCGGTCTTCAAGGAGCGTAGGGCGAACCCCCCGACGAATCGATGCCAGTTCGGATACGCCTGGGCGAACGACGGTAACCTTCGGGAAGGGAAGTCAGACACCAGCAGGGAGGCGCTGGATCGGATTCCGGTAGTAAGGCCTGCGCATGCGATTTATAATACATAGCTGCCCCCTACGAAGTCGCCGCTACTGCCTGCACGGACCAATTGTGATCAAAAACTGACTTTCGTCCAGTGATCTGTGCTGAAGGTTGCGATCCTGCCGATTCAGCAACGGACAAGTCATTGCGGGCACTTCCCGTGCCCTACCGCACGACGCGCACCAAGACGTGCCATCTTCGAGCATCAGCTTGCCGTCACAGCTGAATCATCCGAAATCAGTCGAGCGCTTGCGAAAGCGCGTGCTGCGCACGCCAAGAGAGTCGTTTCCGTTTGATTTTCGCTCGCTTGAGATCTTTCTCGCGGTGGCCGAAACAGGAAATTTCACTGAAGCCGGCAAACATCTCGGCTTAACCCAATCGGCTATCTCACAGACGATCGGCCAGCTCGAACGCGAATTCCAGGTCATGTTGATTGACCGCAAACTGAAGCCGCCGGCCCTTACCATTGCCGGCACGGTTCTTCGCAGACAGGCGCAAGAGCTACTTGAGGACGCTCGCAGGGTCGTCTTCATGATTCGCGAGTCAGTTTCCGCCAAATTGCCAATCGTGCGAATGGGCTTGATCGAGTCCCTTTTCCCGGTGTTGGCGCCGGTGCTCGGCGTCGAGCTTCGGCCCTATGCCCATCAACTCTCCCTGTCGTCCGGCCTCTCCCATTTTCATCGGGAGGCCCTTCTCCAACGCAACATCGATGTCGCGATCACGCCAGAGCCCATGTATGAAATCGACGGTCTCGATCGTTTTGCGCTCTTGCATGAACCATTTATCTTGCTGCTCCCCGTGACCCGCCAAGGCAAGGACAATGGCGATCTTGCCCGGCTGGCGGCCGAGCTTCCTTTCATCTGGTACACGGACCGTTCTCATATGGGACGTCAGATCGGTCTTCATCTGCGCCGGCTTCGGCTCGAGCTGCCGCGCGACCAGGCGTACGACAGCACTTCCGGCGTCGTTTCGATGGTGGCGGCAGGGCTTGGCTGGGCGATTACAACCCCGCTGTGCATGCTCGACGCACGACCGGCAGCCAACCGAGTCTACTGTGCGCCGTTACCGCCGCCCGCGGTGTCGCGCCAACTCACGCTCGTGGCGCGTAGCGGCGAGATGGGCGGGATACCTTCCCGGATTGCCGATTTGGTGCGGAGTGTGCTGGAGAAGCGCTGCGCGCCTCAGGTCGCTGGAATGTATCCCTGGCTGGGCGACCAGTTTAAGGTCGGCGATAGTTAGTCGCAACGCGCCGGGTACGCGCGGCACTGCTCCGTTCATGCGGCAACGGCAGAGCGCCGCCGCTGTTGCGCAAGGTGGGTTCCGAGCATGTCGCAGTACCATTCGACGAACCGGATTACACCCTGCTCGGCATGCTGCGAGTAAGGCCCCGGTGTATAGCCCACCGAGTTCACGCCTTCCTGGTTCCGCTCCACCAGCACCTTGTCCTGGTCATTGGTTGCAGACCAGACTTGCACCAGCGTTTCCAGATCGTAGTCACGCCCCGCTTCGGCATCCCGATGCACCAGCCATTTCGTCGTGAATAGGGTCTCTTGCGGGCCCACCGGCAACATCCGCACGAGCACCGCGTAATCGGCAAACGCATGGTTGAAGGTACTCGGAAAATGAACCCACCGCACCGAGCCGGCATCGTCGGTGGGCATGTTTCCGAGGAGCCGTGACACCGCGGACTTGCCATCCATCGTCGATGAAACTGCGCCCCTTCTGAGTGGAAGCCTGATGATCCGGAAATCGTCACCTTCCTTGTTTTCGCTAACGAGCCCTAAGGCTGCACATTTCTCCCAGAATGTGTTGACCACCTGATCGTTGCCTGGCTCCTCAAAGTTGTAATCGTGGAGGAACGTTTGCATGAGCTCTTGGTGACGGGCCGGACAGTGAAAACACTCCCGGGAATTTTCCATGACCAGCTTCCAGTTCCCTTTCACCACGGCATGCGTCTCGTGAGCGAGCTTTGCGTTCCCGAGATCGTGCGGCGTCAGGTAGGGCGCGATCAACGGTCCGTAAACGTCGAAGTCAGGCGGGTCGCTCGAGAGGCATATATAAATTGTCCCGCCTGAGGTTCGGACGTTGATGGGTCTGAGGGCGAATTCCTCAGGATCGAATGCCTCATGCATGCGGCCCGTGTGGACGAGGCGACCGGTCAAGTCGTAACTCCATTGATGATAGGGGCAGACGAGTCTCTTGACGGTACCCTTCTCGGCCAGGCAGATTTTTGAGCCCCGGTGCCTACATGTATTGAAATGGGCCCGGACCGCGCCTGTTTGATCCCGAAGGACTACGATCGGCGTCGGGCCGATCGTCAGCGTGAAAAAATCGCCGGGATTAGGAATTTCGCACTCGACCCCTGCGAAAATCCATCTCGCGTAGAAGATTGCCGCCAGATCCAGCTTGTAGACTTCTGGATCCGTGTAGAACTCCTGGGGCAGGGAGAAGAATTTGCGACGGCCTGCGAGCAATTCCAGCACGGGAGAGCGTGGCGACGAGATCGGCGGCATGGTCGTGATCCAGAGCGGTTTCCTCAAAACGCTTCCCAGGGAAAGCTGTCGAGTCGCACCGCACCTTTCGCGGTCAGCAGAACTTGCGTCTCGAGCTTGATGCATTCGCCCCCAGCCTCTCCGCCGATGAGGCTTTCAACGCACACGCACATGTTCTCCTCGAAGGTGCCGGAGGTGGCACGCGCGAAATCCACGTGGGTCGGCACCGACGGCCACTCGTCGGCCATGCCGACGCCATGGAGCGCAGAAGAATAGCGCCGCGCCTGGTACTTCTCGGGGATGCGCCAGGATTTTTCGTTGAATTCAGCGAGCGTGATACCGGGCTTTAGGATCGCCAGGTTGTGGTTGATCTGGCTCAGCGCGGCTTCGTACAGCTCGCCTTGCTTGTTCGAGAGACGGCGATGACCGATGGCCCAGGACCGCGAGAGATCGGCGCAATAGCCGTAGGGGCCGATCATGTCGGTGTCGAAGGAGAGGATCTCCCCGTCCTGGCACGTGTAGCCGGAGCACTCCTGGAACCAGGGATTGGTGCGCGTGCCGGCCGCCAGGAGCCGCGTTTCCAGCCACTCGCCACCCGAGCGAATGTTCTCGTAGTGGAGCTCGGCCCAGATTTCCTGCTCGGTCTTGCCGGGCAGCGAATGCTCGTACATGCGCGCCATGCCGGCCTCGCAGACGCGAATGGTCCACCGCATGAGCTCCAGCTCTTCCGCGCTCTTTATTTTGCGCGCATGTTCGGTCAGTTCCTGGCCCTCCACGAGTGTGATGCCGCGCTTGCGCAAGGCATCGACGCCGAGCGGCTCCATCTTGTCCACCGCAAGCCGCAGATTGCCGCCACCACGCTCGCGGACGATCGCCGCAATTTCGTCCGCCCATTTCTCCAGTCTTTCCAACAGACGGGTGCCGGCCGAGAAGTAGAACCACGACATCGCGGTGCGTACTTCGTCGACGGTCTCTAAGCCCTTGGCCAGATGCTCCGACTTGCCGAATTCGAAGGCGATCGCGTATCCATCGGCGCCCACCACCGCATAGCGCGCCGCGTTGTGCGCCACCCATAGTTGCATGTTGGAAATATCGAGTGCGTAGCGAATGTTGACGGGATCGTAAAGCAGGATCGCCGCACAATCGTGCTCGCGCAATTGCTCGACTATTCGTCGCTTGCGATAGGCGCGAGCCTTCTCGACCGTTGTGGGTGAAATCGGACTTTTCAGCGGCTTGTCCGTGCCTTCCGCATTTAGGTATTCCTTCTTGCGGACGTCGTTGAAGAATTCAGCCACGTGCGTTTCTCCCCTAGCCTCGCTGCCGTCCGCCGTCTGGGTCGAAGAGAGGCGTCATGTGGATTCGTGCGGGACAAGCGTCCCCGAAAATGCCGATCACGAATGCCTCGCCGTCCTTCGCCAGATCGGACCGGACATAGCCCATGGCGACGCTCTTCTGCGCCCAGTGTGCATAGCCGCCGGAGGTCACCTGACCCACCGCCATGCCATCCTTCAAAATCGTCTCGTAGCCGACCGCTTCCGCGCCGTTCGCATCGACGACCAGTGTCACCAGCCTTTGCGCGGGTGGCGCCGCGCGATCATCCAGCGCCGCTTCGCGCCCGATGAAGTCGGCCTTGTCATAAGCCACAAAACGACCGAGACCGGTTTCCATCGGTGTGTAGTCAGGACGAAACTCGCGCAAGAATGCTCCATAGCTCTTCTCCAGCCGAAGCGACGTCAACGCACGGCTGCCGAAATGACGCAGGTCAAGGTCGCTGCCCGCTGCGACGAGTTGCTCATAGAGCGTGACCTGATAGTCAGGCGTGACCCAGATTTCATAGCCAAGGTCGCCGGTGTAGCTCGCGCGGACGACGGTCGCCGGGACCATGCCGACCGTCATCTCGCGGACGTCGAAAAACCTGAATGCGTCGCGCGAGACATCTGCCCGTGCCAGACGCTGCAACAACTCGCGGGACCTAGGTCCTGCAATCATGAAGCCTGTCAGCGCGTGCGCTAGAGCGCGGATTCCGGTGCCGATGGGCGGCGCATGTCGCTCAAACCAGCGCATGTGATAAGACTCGGCCGCGCCCGATCCGATCATGAGGAAGCGGTCGTGCGAAAGGCAGGCAAGCGAAAAGTCGCCGATGATGCGGCCCTGCTCGTTGAGCATCGGCGCGAGCGCCATGCGACCTGGCACGGGCACTTTGCCCGCGAGCAACCGGGAAAGCCAGGGAGCGGCGCCAGGCCCCACGATTTCATATTTGCCGAATCCCGATATCTCCATGAGGCCGACGGCGTTGCGCACCGCGTGGCACTCGTCGCGAACAACGGGGAACGCATTGGAGCGGCGGTAGGTGGGAATCTCGATCGGTTCCATGCCCTTTGGTGCGTACCAGAGCGCAACCTCAAGGCCGAAGCTGGCGCCAAAAACAGCGCCCGCGGCCTGCAACCGGTCATAGACCGGCGTGCGTCGCAGCGGACGCGCGGCTGGCAACTCCTCGTTAGGAAAGGCGATACGATAGCGGCGCCGGTAGTTTTCCTGCACCTTGATGTTCGTGTAGGCGGGCGTCGCGAACGCGCCATACCGGGCAACATCCATCGCAAAGAGATCGGATCCCGGGTCGCCTTCGGAAATCCAGCGCGACAGCGCCAGACCGACGCCTCCACCTTGCGAGAAACCAGCCATCACGCCGCAGGCGCACCAGTAGTTCCGCAGACCTCGCACCGGTCCCACCAGCGGGTTGCCGTCGGGCGCGAAGGTGAACGGGCCGTTGACCACCCTCTTGATTCCGGCGCGGCCGATGGGAGGGAAGTGCTTGAATCCCATTTCGAGATGGCTCGACAGCCGATCCAGGTCGTCGGGCAGGAGCTGCATGCTGAAGTCCCACGGCGTCGCGTCGGGGGACCACACCCGGCAGTCCTGCTCGTAGGTACCCAGGAGGACGCCCTTGCCCTCCTGTCGCATGTACATCTCGCCCCAATAGTCGGTGGTCGGGAGCAATTCGCGACCGAACGCAACCACCTCTGGAATATCTTCGGTAACGAAATACATGTGTTCCATGGCGAGCACGGGCAGCTCGATGCCTGCCATATGCCCGACCTCGCGCGCCCACAGCCCCGCAGCATTGACGACATGCTCACAGAGGATTTCGCCTTTGTCGGTGCTGACGAGCCAGCCGCCGTCGGGGCGGGACGTAAGCCCGATGACGCGCGTGAAGCGATGAACTTCCGCGCCGGCCTTGCGCGCGGCGATGGCATACGCTTGCGTCACGCCATTCGGATCGACGTGTCCGCCGTCCTTGCGGTGCAAAGCTCCGAGGAATGCATCATCGTCAATCAGAGGATTGAGTTGCCTGGCCTCGCGCGGCGAAATGAGGTGCATCTCGAGGCCCAGGTATTGGCCGCGGCTGTGCATCATTCGAATGTTGTCGAGCACCATTTGGTTCGCGGCGAGAACCAGGTTGCCGGTCGCGTGAATCCCGCACGATTGGCCAGAAATCCGTTCGATTTCGTGATAGAGGTCGATCGTGTATTTCTGCAGCCGGGAGACGTTGGCGTCACTATTGTAGGTGTGGACGCCTCCCGCGGCGTGCCACGTCGAGCCCGAGGTCAACTCGTGCATTTCGAGGAGCACGACGTCGGTCAGTCCGATCTTGGTCAGGTGGTAAAGGACGCTTGCGCCTACGACGCCGCCACCGATAATCACGACCTGGGTATGGGTCTTCATTGTCCTTCGTCTTGGGCGGTGATCCTGGAACCGTCAATCGTGCCGATCAGCCGCGCGACCTTAGGCCCGGATGACCGACGCGCAACACCTAAAGGGCGTGTAGCTTACGACGGCAACGGCCGGCCCCAGCCCGGGATACGATCTTATTAGCACAAAGCCTCCCTCATATAAGTCTGCTTAATGGCCCGGGATTGGCTGGTTCGATCCTGGGCGCCGCGCCTAGAATGATGGTGAGATCGCTCCCGCGTTAGAACGGACGAAAAGCGCCCGCTGCGGATTTTTCTTATCACCGCCGGCTCGTCGCGGTCAATTCAGAAAGGAAGTTTGATGATCGGGAAGAGCAATCAAAGCTCCAGGAACTCAGCAAAGAAACTGAGCCTTATGGAGCGCCTCAAAAAGGGGCCAGTGATTTGCGCGGAAGGCTATCTTTTCGAGTTCGAACGGCGCGGGTATTTGCAGGCCGGCGCCTTCGTTCCCGAAGTGGTCCTCGAGAATCCCGGGCTGGTGGAACAGCTGCACCGCGAATTTACGCATGCCGGCTCCGATGTAGTCGAGGCATTCACGTATTACGGCCATCGCGAGAAGTTGCGCTTGATCGGTCGCGAAAAGGACCTCGAACCGATGAACTGTATGGCGCTCAAGATCGCGAAAAGAGTCGCCCAGGACACCGGCGCGCTCTTTGCGGGGAATATCTGCAACACGACCGCCTATGTTCCAGACGACAAGGCGACTCACAAGGCCGTGCGCAAGATGTTTGACGAGCAGCTCGGTTGGGCAGCGCACGCCGGTGCCGACTTTGTCATCGGCGAGACCTACACCCACGGCGGGGAAGCGCTAATAGCACTCGATGCGATCAAGGCAGCCAAAATGACGGCCGTGATTACGCTTGCGATCCCCACCAATGGGGTCACGCGCGAGGGTTGGACGCCGGAGGATGCCTGCAGGCGGCTGGAGGATCGTGGCGTCGACGTGGTCGGGCTCAATTGTGCCCGTGGGCCAAAGACGATGCTCCCGCTCTTGAAGAGAATCCGGAAAAAGGTCAAGGTGCCCATGGCGGCTCTGCCGGTGGCATATCGCACGACCGTCAGGGAGCCGACCTTTCAATCCCTGAGCGACCGGCACTGCGACTATATTCCGCGCGATCATCCGTTCCCGATCGCGCTCGATCCCTTCACCTGCAACCGCTTCGAGATCGCCGAGTTCGGCAAGGCCGCATACGCCTTGGGAGTGCGTTATCTCGGCGTATGCTGTGGTGCCGGTCCGCACCATATCCGCGCGCTCGCCGAGGCCCTTGGGCGGAAGCCACTGGCCAGCCGTTACTCGCCCGACATGTCGAAGCATTACATTTTCGGCAGCGCCAAGGGGCTTCGCGGCGCCAAGGAGCTTCGCGAACACCATCTGCATTACGCCGACCAACTGCGGCATCGGCGGGGCGCCTCGTAAGCGAGTAGCATGCACTCTTCCTGCGTCTGGGAAGCGGGCCAAGGCTCAATTGGTGTAAAACGTGGAAGGATGGCTCGATCCTTACCGGATCGCCGACATCAAGCAAGTACCAGCTGGGAGGAAGCGATGGCCGACAAATTTCATCCGATCATCAAACTGGCAGGGCGCGAGTTCGCAGACGGAAAGCTAGATCGGCGCGAATTCTTGCGCGTGGCGACGTTGCTCGGGGTCGCCGCGCCCGTCGCTTTCGGCATGGCGGGTCTGCCCAGCCCGGCGAAGGCGCAAGGTTCGCCGAAGAAGGGCGGCACGGTGCGCCTTGGCTCGCGCGTACAGGATCTCAAAAGCCCCCACACTTATTCGTGGGTCGAAGCCGCGAACGCCGCACGACAAACGCTTGATTATCTGACCTACACCGGCGTCGATAACATTACACGCCCGAACCTGGCGGAGAGATGGGTGGCGAGCCCCGATCTGAAGTCGTGGACGTTGCATCTGCGCAAAGATGTGACGTGGCGCAAGGACAACCGGAAGCTCACGGCGGACGACGTCGCGTGGAACATCAAGCGTGTGCTCGATGCCAAGACCGGGTCCTCCGTCGTCGGCCTGCTGAGGGGTTTTATCCTGGATGAGTTCGAGACCGGCGAAAAGGACGACAAAGGCGTTGCGAAAAAGTCGACCCGGCTGTGGGATGCCAACGCGATCGAAAAAGTCGATGACTTCACGGTCAGGCTCAACGGCAAGACGGCCAATCTCGGAATTCCCGAAGCCCTCTTCCATTATCCATTCCTGATCATGGACCCGCTCGAGAATGGCGAGTTCAAGGTGGGCAGCAACGGCACCGGCGCGTTCGAGATGGTGGAGCTCGATGTCGGCAAGCGCGTGAGATTCGTTGCGCGCAAGTCGGGCCATTGGGGCGGCGGCGCGCATATCGATACCTTCGAGATTATCGATCTCGGCGACGATGCGGCTGCCCAGGTCGCCGCGCTGGCTTCGAAACAAGTCGATATGATTTATCAAGGCGCGATTACCACCTACTCCACGGTAGAGCGGATACCGCACATTCAGATCAATATCGTCGACACCGCCTATACCGCTGTAGCCCGTGTCCACTCGATGAAGCCGTTCGATGACAAGCGCGTGCGGCAGGCCTTGCGCCATGCCACCGATCCCGAGGCGGTTCTCAAGGTGGCCTATCGCGGTTTGGGAAAACGCGGCGAACATCATCATGTCGCGCCGGTGCACCCTGAATACGCGAACGTGGGCTACATGAAGCAGGATATCGCCAAAGCGAAAGCGCTGCTGGCGGAGGCCGGCTATTCGGGTGGCATTGATGCGGAGATCGTGTGCCGCCCGCAGCCCGACTGGGAACTGCTTGCTGTGCAGGCGATGGTGGAGCAATGGAAGGAAGCCGGCATCCGCGTCAAGATCAGCGTGATGCCGTCCGCGCAATACTGGAATGTATGGACCAAAGTGCCATTCGGGTTCACGACCTGGGCGCATCGCCCGCTGGGTACCATGGTGCATAGTCTGGCGTACCGGAGCGGGGGCGCCTGGAACGAGTCGAACTGGTCCAACGCGGAATTCGATAAATTGATCACAGAGGCCGAAGGCTATCTCGACGTCGAAAAGCGCCGTGCAGTGATGGCAAAACTCGAGCGGATCATGCTGGACGAAGGACCGATAGTGGTTCCGCTGTGGCGCTCGCTCTTCAACTACACGGACAAGAAGATCAAAGGATACAAGCTCCATCCCAGCGCCTACATAGAAGCCAAGGACATGTGGATCGACGCCTGATGGCGTGACTGGTTCACGCCGTCCGGCGCTGGCCGCTGCTCATGGGTGGCCGGGCGTGACAATGCAGACGGGAGCCTGAGCGGAACCCGAAGCCCGCGAAAGACGCTGTACGACCTCAACCGAGGGCGGCGATGCTGCGCTACACGGCCAAGCAGCTCCTGAACATGGCAGCGACGCTGCTCGTCGTCTCGTTCCTCATCTTTGCGCTGAACGAGCTGACGCCGATCGACGTCGCGCGCAAACTGCTGGGTCCTTACGCGACCCAGGACCAGGTCGACACGCTCTACAAGGCAATGGGGCTCGATCGCTCCCTGCTCACCCGATACGGGGAATATCTGGGCAACGCGCTTCGTGGCGACTTCGGGGTGTCGATCCTCTATAGCCGACCCGTCGCCGAAGTACTTTGGGACCGGCTTGGCAATACGCTGGTGCTGGCCGCTATTTGCTTTGCCGTCATCGTCCCTTTCTCCGTGCTTTTGGGCGTGATCGCCGGCATGCGTGAGCGCAGTTTCATCGACCGCGCTGTCTCCGTGTTCTCTTCAGTCTGTGCATCGATCCCAGAGTTTGCGCTGGGCGTGTTCCTGCTGGCAATTTTCGTCGTCGAACTCGGCGTCTTGCCTGGAATCTCGCCGCTGAGCACCAGCGGGGGCTGGCCGATCTGGTCGCAATTTGTCCTGCCCGTGGCGGTGGTCACGCTTTACGACGGAGGTTATCTGATCTCCATGATTCGCACGTCGATGGCCGAGGTGATGCGGCAGCCCTATATTCGGACAGCAACGCTAAAGGGCATGCCCTTCCGCGATGTCGTCGTCAAACACGCATTGCGCAACGCGCTGATTACGCCGTTCACCGTCATTTTGTTGCAGTTGAATTATCTCGTCTCGGGCCTGGTCGTTGTGGAGATGGTCTTCGCCTACCCGGGCTTCGGCCGCATGATGCTCGAAGCTGCCCTCAACAAGGATATCGCCCTCATCGAGGCGGGTGCGTTATGCGCCGTGAGCGTGACCATGCTCACGCAGATTCTCGGCGACTATGGGTACATGGCGCTCGATCCGAGGATCCGGGTATGAACGAGACAGGCCGGAACATTCTCGGCGGGCCTCTTGCCACTACGGTAGCAGCAAAACCGGTGGGAAAAGCAGCCTGGAGGACGCTTGCCCGGCGCATCTGGTTTGCACTGAGGCAATCGCCCATCGCAACGTGTGGCGGCATCATTGTCGCGTTCTGGATCATTTGCGCGCTGTTCGCGCCCTGGGTCGCGCCGTACCCGCCCAACAAAATGGACGCGCTCCTGATCGCCAATCCCTATCCTTCCGCGGAACACTGGCTCGGCGTCGACAATCTTGGCCGCGACATCCTGTCGCGGCTCATCTGGGGGGCAAGAACGGTCCTCACGGTCGCACCGATTGCCGTGCTGGGTGCAGCCACGCTCGGCATCATTCTGGGGCTTCTTGCCGGTTATCGCGGAGGCTGGATCGACGCCCTGATCATGCGCGTCGGCGATACGCTTCTCGCGTTTCCCAGAATCATTCTCTATCTGATTATCATCGCGCGCTTCGGCGCATCGGCATTCAATATCATCCTGGTGATCACATTCACGGCCGCGCCGATCATCGCTCGCATTGTCCGCGGCGTGACGCTCGACGTGAGGAACCGCGACTATGTCGCAGCAGCGCGCATGCGCGGGGAGAGCACCTTCTACATCATGTTCGCCGAAATCCTGCCAAACGCGCGCGGCCCGCTGACCGTCGACTTGTTCCTGCGGCTTGGCTACACGACCGTCACCATCGGCGCACTCGGCTTTCTCGGCGTCGGCCTCCCGCCGCCCGACCCGGACTGGGGCGGGATGGTGAAAGAAACCTATGGCATGATTTTCATCTGGCCCCACATGACTCTCTTTCCGGCCGCGGCGATTTCGTCGCTGGTAATCGGGTTCAATTTTCTCGCCACCGGTTTGCAGGAAATTGCGC
>JBPCLS010000007.1:0-4371 GCA_051003055.1 Casimicrobiaceae bacterium | reverse complement strand
GTAAAGACCGTCGCGATGGTCATGATGCTAATCGGCTTCTCGGTCGCCTTTGGCTACATGATGGCGATCATGCAGATTCCGGCCAAGGTCACTTATTTCTTCCTGAGCATCTCCGAGAACAAGTACGTGTTCCTGATGATGGTCAACATCTTGCTGCTGGTGCTCGGCCTTTTCATGGACCTGGCGCCGATGCTGCTCATCTGCACGCCGATCTTCCTGCCGGTGATCGCGAAATTGGGCATCGACCCGGTGCACTTCGGCATGGTCATGATTCTCAACCTCGGGATCGGGCTCATCACCCCGCCGGTCGGACCGACGCTGTTCGTCGGCTGCGCCATCGGCAAGGTGACAATGGAGCAAGTTTCCAAAGAACTCTGGCCGTTTTACGGCGCGATGTGCCTCGCGCTGCTGCTCGTCACCTATGTTCCGGCAATCTCGCTTTGGCTGCCCGGGCTTACGAAGTAGGCGTGTACCGTCCGCTGCTCGCGTACACGCAGTTTTTGCGCGCTAAGATGATCGAAGCTCCTTTCGAATAACGAGCTTGAGTCCTGACCATATCGCGTCGATGGCGCATACCTTGATATCGACAAACCCAAGCGGAAGGGCAAGCTCCCGAATCGTGTCTTCAGTGATATCAGAGGGCACCTTCGCTGATTTCTTTGGCCACGAGACCCAGACGATTCCCGTGGAATTCAGTTTTGGGCGACATGTGCGAAGGACTATGCTCAGTTCCACCTTGCGCGACGAGAAAATATGAACCATGTCCGTATTGCCCGAGAGCCGTGAGACCACCCTGGTACCTTCCGGCAGTGGCTCAATGAGCTTGAGATAGCCATCCGGGGCATCAATGACGCATATCTGTATTCCCGGCTTGATGCCGAGCTTTGTTGCCAGAGGCGTTCCCGAATAGCCGGCCATGCGCTGTTCGCGATACCGTTTCTTGAGCGAAGCTTGAATCGATCGAAGCTCGTCAGCGTTCATGGTGAGTTCTCCACTCGATCTTTAGCCGGACGCTCAACGTACCAAGTGACTGGCGCGCCATCACGACAATGGCACTGCACGAGCTACGCACCGGCGCGTCTGCTCCACTGTCCGGTTAGCGGGCACTCGACGGTTCCATTTCCATTGTGACGCAATACTTCCGAAAGCCGACCGCACGCCAGAAGACTTGCCCATCCCGATTACCGACAAGCACGTCGATGCGGACGCGAGGCGCATCCGCCCAGGCATTGCGCCCAAGCCAGCGCAACGCGGCGCTGTTCGAGCTGCGCGATCGTCATGGAATTGTGGTGACCCTCATCGCGGATAAGCTGAAGATCAACGGCGCGAGCAAGGGCGCATCTTGCGGCGTAGCGAAGCAGAATCGCGGAGACGTATCCATGATGGCGGCGCTGGGTTACCCGGCTTGCCCACAACCGGCTGGATTGTGGACACGCGTTGTCGAAGCCGGGTATATCGCGAGTTTTGCTGCAGGTCGCCGCGGCCGGACAACCAACTCGCCACCGCAATTCGGACAGGTGTTCTTAAACTTTGTTTCGGCACACGAACCGCAAAACGTGCATTCAAAGGTGCAAATGCGCGCGTCCGTTGAATCATTCGGCAAATCTCGATTGCAGCATTCGCAGTTGGGTCGAAGTTCCAGCATCAGGTCTCCGTTGTGGCGAGTGGACGCCTAAAGCGCAACAAGTTGACCGGCCGCACCGGCGAGGCCGATCGCCCGTCGATTGCAGTCGATGTCCAACGCCGATTTAGGCGGCACCAGGCAATGCTTCTTGTGTGCGCTTTAGCTCCGGTATCCGAACAGACGCGCAGGCAAGAACAGCACGCTTTTCACCAACGCGAAAAGCGCGGCGATGCAGAGTCCGACCAGTCGGAATGGCAAAGAGAGCAGCCATATGAAGGGTGCGAGGACTAGAACCGCTATTGCGATTGGCCAAGAAAGAACAAAAAGGATGCACCACCCGACAAAGAAGACAAGTACCTTCACAATGATCTCCTTTCATATTCGCGAAGCATTGATGCCGTCCATATACGCCGGGTAGGACGCGTTCGGGGCCGCTCAAGCGTTTGCATCAGTAGGCAAGTTGAGCGACAGCCTTCTCGTCCCACTCGATGCCTTGGCCGGGCTTATCGGGAACCATCAGAAACCCATTCTCGACTTCGAACGGTTCCACCAATATCGGATCGGCCCAGTTCTGCCATTCGAGCCAGTGCGCCGTGTCCGTGACGCGCATGACGTGCGCGGAGATCTCTGGGTACAAGTGTGTGGACATCGGCGTACCGGCTGCGCTGGTGATGGCAGCCGCACGTAACCATCCGGTCACACCGCCGATTCGCATCATATCCGGCATGACATAGTCGCCGGCACCCGCGAGGACGGCCTGATATAGCAGTCGAGGTCCATAGAAATTCTCCCCAAGCTGTAGCGGAGTGTTGATTTCGCGCGCGAGTTGCGCGTATCCAGGTATGTTGTCATAGGTAATAGGCTCTTCGAACCAGTAGAGCCCTTGCTCATCGCGTGAACAACACCGCCCGGCGGACGACACGCTGTCACCGTCGGCAATATTTATACGTGTTCGCATTTAGCGATATGAGTACTAAGCTCGAAGGCCGTGTACAACTGTCCGGCTGCTCCGGTATCCTTTTCGCTTAGGACTGTCTCAACTGCCTTTATCGCGTACTCCTTTCGAAAAACGAGTTGGTCGAGCTCCCGTTTAACTCAAGGGGGGCCAACTTGGGGCAGCCCTACATAGTATCTATCCTTCTGAGGTGATTCAGTGACGGCGCGACGCGATGCCCTGATGGCGCTTGGCGCGGGAATCGCTTCCATTCCGTTCACCGCCCGGGCTCAGCCAGCACGCGGCCTGCCGCGGCTTGGTTTCGCGCACCCGGCGAGCGCGGAAGCGAGCGCGATGTATGGAGCACTCATTCCTGGGCTCGCCGACCGCGGCTACGTTCATGGCAAGAGCATCACGTTGGAACTCCGCTCCGCGAACGGAAGGCCGAAGGCGCTACCGGTTCTCGCGGCGGATCTGGTGCGGCTCAACGTCGACGTCCTGCTGGTCGTGGGCGCGGCGGCGGTCAAGGCTGCGATCGCCGCGACCCATTCGATACCCATCGTGGCAATCGATCTCGAATCGGACCCGGTGCAAAGCGGCTGGATGAGTAGCATGTCCCGGCCCGGCGGCAACGTCACCGGATTCTTTCTTGATCTGACGGCCATGTCCGCCAAGTGGCTGCAGCTGTTGCGCGAGGCCGTTCCCGCAGCGCGCCAAATCAGCCTCTTGTGGGATACGACGACGGGCGGGGCGCAGATCGCGGCGACTCGGGCCGCGGCATCTGCGTTCGCGATCGACGTGCATACCGTTCCGATCGAAAACTGGAGCGACTTCGACGTCGTCCTCAACGCGGCGATGCGGGCGCGGACGCAAGCGCTGGTGGTGCTCTCGTCGCCGACGGCCTTCCAGTATTCGGCGCGGATCGCGGAATTCACGACGCGGCATCGGATTCCCGCGATCTCGCCGTTCCGGCCGTTTGCCGCAGCGGGCGGACTGATGTCCTATGGTCCCGACCTCGATCTGTTCTTCCGGCGCACCGCGTTCACAATCGACCGAATCCTCAAAGGCGCCAAGCCAGCAGAGGTCGCGGCCGAGCAACCCACCAAGTACGAATTCGTGATCAACCTCAAGACCGCAAAGTTGCTGGGTCTTGCGATTCCGCAACCGTTGTTGCTGCGCGCGGACGAGGTGATTTAAGTGACGCATCGACGAAAGCTTCTCTGCTTCGTGGTCGGCGGCCTCGTCGCCGCTGCAGTTGGCGCGCGCGCACAGCAAGCCCGCAAGATCCCGGTGGTCGGATTCCTGACCTCCGGCACCGGCGACACGTGGAGTGTGTTTCGGACGACGATGCGAGAGCTTGGCTACCTGGAGGGCACGAGCCTCATGGTGGAACTGCGATCATCGAGAGGCAATGATGCGACGTTGCCGCTTCTCGCCTCGGAACTTGTTCGCCTCAACGTCGACGTGCTATATGCGATAGGCCCGGCGGCGGTGAGGGCGGCGAAGGATGCGACGAGTGCGATACCCATCGTTGCGCTGGATCTGGAAACCGACCCAGTGGCCAGTGGCATGGTGCGCAGCCTCGGTCGACCGGGCGGCAACCTCACCGGTTTGTTTCTGGATCAGCCCGAGATTGCCGGAAAATGGCTGCAGTTGCTGAGCGAAGCGGCGCCGGGTCGCCGCCGGGTCGGCTTGCTTTGGGATTCGGCGACGGGTACCGGTCAGATGATCGCCGCCAAGGCGGCGGCGCAGCGGATCGGAACCGAACTGCGGATACTCGAGATCCGCCGCGGCGACGACCTCGATCGGGTGC
>JBPCLS010000006.1:0-4771 GCA_051003055.1 Casimicrobiaceae bacterium | reverse complement strand
CCGGAACAACGACGCAAGGCGAAACGGTGGAAGAAGCGGTCGCCAATCTTCGCGAAGCGACCGAGCTTTATCTTGAGAAATTTCCACTTACAACGTCGGGCCAGCCACTTGTCACGACGTTTCAAGGGGTAGTAAATGCGTAATCTGCCTCGGGTCTCCGGCGCGCAAGCGGTGCGCGCCCTCGAGAGGCTGGGTTTTGTGGTCGCGCGACAACGAGGCAGCCACGTTGTCTTGCGGCGTGGGGCAATCGGTTGCGTCGTACCCAATCATCGCGAATTGAAGACCGGAACCCTTGTTGGAGTGCTCAAGCAAGCGAGTGTAAGCATCGAGCAGTTTATCGAGGCGTTGCGTTGAACCTCTCCTCCATGAGAGCGGGTTCTGTCCGCAAAGCTAGGCAGTTCACGATCGATTCCAGCAACCGTTTACCGTCACGCGTCGCGCGTCACGCGGACCAGTTCCGCTAGCGACGTTTCGCCCGCGGCGATCCACCGCGCGCCGTCGCGTCGCAGCGTCCGCATTCCCGCTTGCGCAGCGGTCTGCCGCAGCGCAAGCTCGTTCGCACCGTCGTGAATATCGCGGCGGATTGCGTCGTCAACCTGCAGCAGCTCGTATACGCCGGTGCGGCCGCGATGGCCCAGATGGTTGCACGCCTCGCATCCCGGCGCCGACCATACCGGTTGCGCAGGCGCCAGGCCGAGCTCAGTCAACAATTTGGCTTCGCCTGTGGACGGCGGTTGCGAGCGCCGGCACACAGGACACAAGGTTCGGACCAGACGCTGTGCGAGAACGGCCCGTAGGCTTGACGCGAGCAAATACGGCTCGACACCCATGTCGGCGAGGCGCGTGACCGCGCTACCTGCGTCGTTGGTGTGCAGCGTGGCGAGCACCAGATGACCGGTCAACGACGCCTGCACGGCAATTTGCGCAGTTTCCAGGTCGCGAATTTCGCCGATCATGATGACGTCCGGGTCCTGCCTCAGGATTGCGCGCAGCGCGCGTGCGAAGTCCAGCTCGATGCGCGGATTCACTTGCGTTTGCGCCACACCGTCGAGCGCGTATTCGATCGGGTCTTCGACTGTCATCATGTTCACCGACTCGCGCGGCAGCCGCGACAGCGCGGCGTACAACGTCGTCGTCTTGCCCGATCCGGTCGGTCCGGTAACAAGCACGATGCCGTGCGGTTCGTGGATCAAGCGGTCGAGCCTATCGCGCGTGTCCTCGCTCATGCCGAGCGCGGTCAGATCAAGACGTGCGGTCTCCTGGTCGAGCAAGCGCAGTACGACGCGCTCACCCGCACCTGTCGGCAACGTCGAAACGCGGACGTCCACCTGCTTGTCGCCCAGTTTCAACGCGATGCGTCCGTCTTGCGGCAAACGCTTCTCCGCAATGTCGAGGCTCGCCATGATCTTGAGCCGCGAGACGAGCGCTGCGTGCAACGCCCGGGGCGGTTCGATCACGTCGCGCAGCACCCCGTCGACACGAAACCGGACCACGGAACGCGCTTCGTACGGTTCGAAGTGCAGATCGGACGCGCGCTCGCGCAATGCCTGCAGCAGCAGCGCGTTGATCATGCGGATCACCGGCGCCTGCGTCGACGTATCGAGCAGGTCCTCGCTGGCCGGCAGATCCTGCATCAAACGTGCGAGATCGGTTTCGCGAGCGAAATCGTCTGCCCAGGCGGCGGTTGCCGCGGGGGCACCCTGGTTATACGCGCGGGCCAGTTGCTGCGCGAACGTCTCCGCGTCGATCGCGCGCGTGAGCAGCGGACGCTGCAATACGCGTCGCAGCTCAGCGACCCCGTCCGCGGTTGCGTCAGGCCGCGTGAGCACGACGATCGCGTCACCCTCCTCGCCCACCGCCAGCACGCCGTGCGCCTTGGCGAAAGCGTAGGGAATCCTCGAAGCGAATACCGCTCCCGAGCCCTTGGTTAATGACGGCAGCGCGGGCCGGGCGGTCACGCTAATAATCCCCGCATGGTCCCTCTATTGCCGCGGGAGTCGCTCATTGCGCCGGAGGCAGCGGCGCGAGCTGAATCGCCGGCGGCGCGTGCGGCACCGTTCCGGCGGAGGTTCCCGGCATCGCGCCCGCGGCAGGCAGTTGCGGATACGACGGATCGTCCCAGAACCAGCGTGGCAGGGGCCGCGTGCGTTCCTGCTCGTTCATGATGTAGTCGTATCGTTCCGACGTCAGCACCTTCCCCTGCGCGTCGGTGCGGACCACCGTCGGTTTCAGAAATACGAGCAGATTGGTCTTCGACCGGCGCCGGCTGTCGTAGCGAAAGAGATTGCCGATGACGGGAACGTCGCCCGCGACCGGGATCTTGTCGGTGCCATCGGAAAACGTATCCTGAATCAATCCGCCGAGGACGACAATTTGCTGGTCGTCGATCACCACGGACGATTCCAGCGCGCGCTTCGATAAGATGATTCCCGCGGGGTCTCTGCGGTCCTCGACGCGGGATACTTCCTGGTACACGACCAGCCGCACGCTACCCCCCTCGGTAATCTGCGGCTTCACGCGCAACAGTACGCCGACGTCGCGGCGTTCGATCGTCTGAAACGGCAGCACCGTTGTAGTAGAGGCCGTCGTTGCGTACTGACCCGTCACGAACGGCACGTTCTGCCCGACGATGATCCGCGCTTCCTCGTTGTCGAGCGTGAGCAACGTCGGCGTCGAGAGAATGTTCGCGTTGGCGTTGGTTTCCAGTGCGCGCGCGAGCAGCGCAAGATTCGTGATGATGCCGAGCCCCGGAATCGTGATCGTGCCGTTGATGATGCCGAGGTTCAGGCCCTGCGCCAGCGAGCCGATGTTCACCGACGCATCGATGATGTTGCGACCCGTTCCGCGCCCGCCGAGATTGGTCCCGCCAAAGCCCTGAATTCCGTCCCGCTGCAAGTCGGCGCCCTGCAGCACTTGCCACTGGATGCCGAATTCGGCCGCCTTGTCCGCCGACACTTCGACGATCAGCGCTTCGACGAACACTTGCGCGCGCCGCACATCCAGACGGTCGATGATCGCGCGCAGATTGTTGTAGACCGGCTCGGGGCCCATGATGATGAGCGCATTGTTGGCCGTATCGGCCTGGATGGTCACGCCCGACCCGTTGCTCCCGCCGCCTCCGACCGCCCCACTCACGAACGGATTGGCGGCAGCAGTTAGAGCGCCCTGAGGAGACGCCGGCGACGACGCTGACAGCTGATTGCCGATCGCACCTGCCGAGAGACTCGTGCCGGTGGGCGGCGGCGCCGCATCGCTTCCACCCGACAATAGCGCGCGCAGCGTTTGCGCAACGCGCGCGGCGTCAGCGTTCTTCAAATAGACGATGAAAATGTTGCCGCCCGCGCGCCCAGGCGTATCGAGTTGCTCGATCAACGCCTTTACACGCGCCGCGCGGCCAGGATTGTCGGAGCGCAGCAGGACGCTGTTCGAGCGTGCGTCCGCAACAACGGTGACGCGCTGCTGCACATCGCCGGGCTGACCGCCTGGCACCCCCGCATCCCCAGCGATCAAACGATTCACCAACGGGACAAGATCGATCGCCGACGCATGCTTGAGCGTCACGAGCACCGGTTCGCCACCGGGAGGCTGGTCCAACGACGCGATGATCTTCTCGATCCGCCGCAGGTTTTCGGCGTAATCGGTGATGACGAGCGCATTGCTGCCCGGATAGGCGACGATCGTATTGTTGGGCGTGATCAGCGGCCGCAACACGTTGACAAGCTGCGCCGCCGATTCGAACCGCAAGGTGATGACCCGCGTCACCAGACGATCGCCGCCGGCGCCCACCGGCCCCCGCAGAACCTCCGAACCGTGTTGCTTGGCGTCGGCTTCGGCGACAAGCTTGGTGACGCCATTGCCTTCGACGGCGGTGATTCCCTGCAGCCGCAACGCCGAAAGCAACGTCGGATACACGAGGCTTCTGGGCACGGGACGCGCCGACACGATGTTGACCGTGCCCTTGACCTTCGGATCGACGATGAAATTGCGACCAGTGATCTCGGAGACCGCTTTTACCACCGCCTCGATGTCCGCATTGACGAAATTCAGCGTGACGGTGTCCTCGGCAGCCAAACCCGGCTGCGCCAACGCCAACAGCGAGAGGATCGTGAAAGAGCGAAGGCCGCGTAAAAAGACACGGGCGGCGAACATGCGGGACAGGTAGGCCGGACAGGCGGAACAGGCGGCCATCAGCGACTTAAAAAGACACGTGCGGTCGATGATAGCATGGGGTCATGCGGTGCTTTTCACCCTGCGCCGCCGCGCCGTTGCGCGAATCGACCCGTTTGTAAAAAGGAGATCGCCGGCGTGAATCCGGAGCCCCCTCTCGCCGCATCCAACCGCCCATGGCACCGATTACCCAGAGGAGTATCAGAATGCCCGATCGCCTGGCCCCCACCGTCCGCCGGCTGGTGCTCGCGTCCGCCGCGACGGCAGCGATCCTGCTCTACCTCGCCGCGAGCTCGATTCCCGTATCGGCCCGGGACGCGCTTCCGTCGGCCAAGATCGTTGCACAAGCCGATACCAAGCCCATCGTCGACCCGGGGCCAGCGACGGATGCCAGGACCGGGACTGGCGCAGATACGCCGAGCATGCCAAGCCATGATGCCAAGACCAGGAACGGCGCGGATGCTCGCCGTGGAGTGGTTCTGACGATCGAAGAAGACGAACCGCTGACCGAGAGTGGTAAACGCCGGAGAATCGTCACCAAACTGGGTGGGCACGATCGGGAATTCGACTCGTTCGAGCAGATGATGCAAGACGCGCCATGGAT
>JBPCLS010000005.1:0-5174 GCA_051003055.1 Casimicrobiaceae bacterium | reverse complement strand
CGATACCGCGGCCTGGTAAGTCGAATCGACCTCGCGCGGACTGGTCGCGACGATATTCAAGTCGCGCAGCAGCCCATCTTGCAGCCCGTAAATCCAGCCGTGCACCGCCAGCTCCTGGCCCCGCTCCCACGCCTCGCGCACGATCGTGGTTTGGCAGACGTTGGTGACCTGCTCGACGACGTTCAGCTCGCAGAGCCGGTCGCAGCGCTCCAGCTCATCGCTCAGGACAGCGAGCAGCGATTCGTGCTTCTGGCGCACATCCTGAACATGGCGCAGCCAGTTATCGACGAGGCCCAGCCGGTCCTGGTAGAGGGCGGCTCGAATGCCGCTGCAACCGTAATGCCCGCACACGATGACGTGGCGCACCTTGAGCACGTCCACCGCGAACTGCATCACCGAGAGGCAGTTGAGGTCGGTATGCACGACAACGTTTGCCACGTTGCGGTGGACGAACAACTCTCCCGGCGCAAGCCCGACGATTTGGTTCGCCGGCACCCGGCTGTCGGAGCAGCCAATCCACAGGTACTCGGGCGATTGCTGACGCGAGAGGTTGATGAAAAAATCCGGATCCCGCTCGCGGACGCCCTCGGCCCATGCCTTGTTGTTCTCGAAGAGATGTGGGAGGACTCGCATATGCGGCGGCCAAGTCGTTGCTGCTACTCGCTCTTGTTCGCGAAGCCAAGCAGATGCAACAAGCTGCTGAACAGGTTGAAGATGGACACGTAGAGTGTAACCGTGGCCATGATGTAGTTGGTTTCGCCACCATGGATGATGTTGCTGGTCTCGTACAGGATGAGGCCCGACATGAGCAGCACGAACATGGCGGAGACTGCCAGCGACAGCATCGGCATCTGGAAAAAGATTGCGCCCAGCCCGGCCAGGAAGGCGACCACGATGCCAACCATAAGGAAGCCGCCCATGAAGCTGAAGTCCCTGCGGCTCGCCAGCGCATAGCCGGAAAGCCCAAGGAACACGGCACCGGTGGCGCCCAAGGCGGTCATGACGAGCTGCGGACCGTTGGGCAGACCGACATAGGCGTTGAGGATCGGCCCCAGGGTGTAGCCCATGAACCCGGTGAGCGCGAAGACGAACGCCAGCCCCAAGGCCCGGTCGCGGAACCTCGCGGTGAGAAACAGTAGGCCGAAATAGCCCGCCAGAGTGAGCATCAGGCCCGGATGCGGCAGATTCATGGCCATGGACGCCGCTGCGACGAGTGCGCTGAACGCGAGAGTCATCGCCAGCAACAGGTAGGTGTTGCGAATCACCTTGTTACCGGCAAGCACCGCGGCGACCGGATGGCCGGCTGTGGCTACTTGCATGGCGCGAGTCTGGTTCATCGGGTTCATCTGTCGTTCTCCTGAAATAATTCGGCGATCCGTCAGCGCGCTACCAGTGTCGCGACGTCCATCGGCTTCTCGTCGCGGTACGCGTTGTAACGCGCCAAGCGGCGCAGGCGGCGGCGCGATCGATGGCGAGGTAAAGATCGGCCTCGGTATCCTCGATCACCACTGCGGAAAGCCCGTTCATCATCACCCGGATGCGGCAGCGCTTGTCCATCGCGCCGGATGGGCCATTGATGCCGTACATAAGGCACACGATGGAACTGCACTAGTTTTTCCTGATGCTGTCTGCCCACGCATCGTAAAGAAAAGATGTGCCGGCTTCTGGGAGAACAGTTCTCAGGGCCGATCTCCAAGAACAAATCTTCATGATTTCTCCTCGTCCCGGACGTACGGCTCGCGCAGGCGCACGGGCTTTGCACGCGCGCGGCGCATGCGGATATTGAGCATCTCGACCGACACCGAGAAAGCCATCGCGAAGTATACGTAGCCCTTGGGCACCGAGTGCCAGAAGCCCTCCGCCAATAGCAGCACGCCGATCAGCACCAGGAAAGAGAGCGCGAGCATCTTGATCGTCGGGTGCGTCGAGACGAAGCGCCCGATTGCGCTGGCGAAGGCCATCATAAGGGCGACCGATGCCACGATCGCGGCGATCATCACTTCGACCTGCTTCACCATGCCGACCGCGGTGATGATCGAGTCGAGCGAGAACACCAGGTCGATCAGTATGATCTGCACGATTACCGCGCCGAAGGTCGCCCGCACCGTGGAGGAGCGCTCGCCTTCCTCGCCTTCAAGCAGCTGGTGGACCTCGCCGGTGCTTTTCCACAACAGGAACAGGCCGCCCGCGATCAGGATCAGATCGCGCCCCGAGATCTCCTTGCCGAGTACGCTGAAAAGCGGCGCGGTGAGGCCGATGATCCAGGCGAGCACCAGCAAGAGACCTATTCGCATGAACATCGCCATGCCCAGTCCGATGCGGCGCGCGACCTCGCGTGTCTCGCGTGGCAGCTTGTCCACCAGGATGGAGATGAAGATGATGTTGTCGATACCCAACACCAGCTCTAGCGCGGTGAGGGTTAAGAAAGCGACCCAGACTTGCGGGTCTGTGAGAAGTTCCATCATCTCGGCCTCCAGTGGAGCGCATCTCCGGTTCAGCCGGAAGTCTAACAACGGACAGGAACGGATGGAAAAATCAGTCCGCGCTGATCGCGCGCGACCGGCGGGGCGTTCGGCGTCGCCTTTTTCTACAACCTCAACGGCACTGGAGCAAAGCCATGCACAAGCGGTCGGCACTGCAGAGAATCGCTTGAGGAACGAAACATTTCGCTACTAGGTGCGCCGCGATGCGTGGCAGCACGAAAAGTCGTTTAGTGCGACGCTAGGGCTTCCGGTCGCGCCGCAAGTGCCTCCTGCAGCACGCGCGCGACGTGCCGCGCTTCGCGTCCCGCGCCGTCGCGAATCTGATGCCGGCAGCTCGTGCCGTCCGCCACGATCATCGTGGCGGCCTCCGCCGCACGCACCGTGGGCAGAAGCGAGAGCTCCGCCATTTGCATCGAGACATCGAAGTGCCTGGCCTCGTACCCGAACGCTCCGGCCATCCCGCAGCAACTCGAGGCGATGGGTTCCACTTCCAGGTTCGGCACGAGGCGCAACACCGAATACACCGCGCCCATGAGACCGAATGCTTTTTGGTGACAATGGCCGTGCACCAACGCCTTGGTCGCGGCCAAAGGCTTGAGCGGAAGATCGAGGTCACCGGCAGCGTGCTGCGCCGCCAGGAATTCTTCGAACAGTACGGCTACTTGCGCCAAGGCTGCCGCCGGGGCGCCGGGAAGCAGCGACAGGAACTCGTCACGCAACGTCAGCAAGCACGACGGCTCGAGACCGATGACCGGAACGCTGCGCTCGACGAACGGGCGCAACGCGGCGAGCGTTCGTCGCGCCTCGACCCGCGCTTCGTCAATCAATCCGACGGCCAGAAACGTGCGGCCGCAGCACAAGGGTCGCCCGCCATCGGGCGCCTGCAAAACGTGTACGGCGTACCCGGCCGTGGTCAACACAGCGAGCGCTGCCGTGAGGTTCTCCGGCTCGAAATAGGTGTTGAACGTATCGGCGAGCAGCACAACTTCGCGTCCGGAAACTGTCGGCGGTGGTGCTTCACGGCCGCGAGCGGAAAACGCATCGCGCCGCCACGTGGGCAGTGTGCGGCGCGCCGACAGCCCTAACGTCCGCTCCGAGAGCCGCGCCAGGCCCGGCAGCCGGTCGCGCAGATTGGCGAGCGCCGGCCAGCGGCTCAAGCGGGGCGCGTAACGCGGCAGGTAGGCGATCAAGCGGTCTTTCAGCGTCCAGCCATGGTGTTGACCGTAATGGTGCAGGAACTCGATTTTCATTTTCGCCATGTCCACGCCGGTGGGACACTCCCGCTTGCACCCTTTGCAACTGACGCACAATTCCATCGTCGCCGCCATCGCGTCCGAAGTGAATGCGCCGGCGCCAAGCTGCCCCGACAGCGCGAGCCGCAACGTGTTTGCGCGACCCCGCGTCAAGTGACGTTCATCCCGGGTGACGCGATAGGAGGGACACATCACTTCGGCGTCAAACTTGCGGCACTCGCCGTTGTTGTTGCACATCTCCACCGCGGCGCCGAAGCCGCCTGCTTCCGACCAATCGAGCGCCGCGGCTACACGACCGATCTGATAACCGGGCGGAAAGCGAAAGAGCGAGCGATCGTCCATCCGCGGCGCTCGAACGATCTTGCCCGGGTTCATCAGGTGCAACGGATCGAAGGCGTCTTTCACTTCTTCGAACGCACGCATGAGGCGTGCGCCATACATCGGCTCGATCCATTCCGACCGCACGAGACCGTCCCCGTGCTCACCCGAGTACGAACCTTTGTATTCGCGGACCAGCGCCGCAGCTTCTTCGGCGATCGCCCGCATCTTGGTGGCGCCGTCCTCTTTCATGTTGAGGATCGGCCGGACATGCAGGCACCCCACCGACGCATGCGCGTACCACGTGCCTCGGGTGCCATGCTTCTCGAACACGCGGGTCAGGCGGTCGGTGTATTCCGCGAGGTCTTCGAGAGGGACCGCGCAATCCTCGATGAACGACACGGGCTTGCCGTCGCCCTTCATCGACATCATGATGTTGAGCCCGGCCTTGCGCACCTCCCACGTGTCTCTCTGCAGCGCACCGTCGGTGATCTCGACGACGCTGCCGGGAAACCCGAGGTCGCTTATCAGCTCGCCCAGTTGCCGTAGCTTGCCGACGAGCGTTTCGCGGTCGTCGCCGGCGAATTCCACCAGCAACAGCGCATCGGGTTCGCCGCGCAGAAATTGCGCGACGATCCGCTCGTAGATCGGAATAGCCCGCGCCAGCTCGATCATCGTCCGGTCCACCAGCTCGACGGCCGTCGGCGACAACGCGACGATATGACGCGTGCTGTCCATTGCGCCATAGAACTTCGGGAAATGGCAGACGCCGAGCACCTTGTGGCGCGGCAACGGTTTGAGATCGAGCTCGATTTCCGTGAAGTAGCCGAGCGTGCCTTCGGAGCCGACCAGAAGTTGCGCGAAGTTGGGAGCGCCGCCGTCAGACGTCGGCGCCAGCAGGTCGAGGTTGTAGGCCGCCACGCGGCGCAACAGCTTGGGAAACCGCGCCGCGATTTCCTCCGCCTCGCGGGCATACAGCCCACGTAGCCGCTCGGTAAGTGCGCGGTAAGCGGCGTCGCCCGCCGCTCCGTCCGCGTCCTTCGCCGGAGGGCCGAACCGCATTGCATCGCCACCCGAGAGCACAACCTCGATGGCGTGCACGTTGTGCACCATGTTGCCG
>JBPCLS010000004.1:0-5894 GCA_051003055.1 Casimicrobiaceae bacterium | reverse complement strand
GGTCCCCATACACTGGCCAGAAGGACTGATTCAAATAGTTGAATTTATAGTACGCCAGGTCGCCGAAGGGAAGCCCCACTTCGGCCAGCGCGCTCTGCACGCGGCCCGTTGTAGGATAAAGGATGTCGTTGCGAGTGTCACGCGACCACCCCGCGGTCAGGATGTACGCGTTCGACGAGAAACCGAAATTCCGCACGAAATCGAAATATACCTGCGGACTATCGGGGAACAAGGTCAACGCCGTATGCTCGACGCGGAATCCGAAGTTGATCGTGTCGGTCTCCGACACCGGAACGCCAAACCCGATCGCGCCTCCCGTCGTCTCCGTCCTGTACTGCGATATCGCGAGCGACCTCGGGTCGATGTTTCTCTGATACAGCTCAAGCGTGCGTGAGACGCCGTCCACGGTCCAGTACGGTTGCGTAAAAATGACCGAGAGCGTGCGGTTGATCCGGCTGGTGTTGATGCCGAGCGCCAGCGCGTTTCCCGAGCCGAAGATGTTCTGCTGCGACACCGACGCATTGAATACGACGCCGTCGGAACTCGAATAGCCGACACCGGCGAGCAGATTGCCGGTGTTCCTCTCGCTGACGGAGAGCTCGATGTCGACCTGGTCCGCAGTTCCGGGCACCGGCGGCGTTTCGAGGTTGACGCCGCCTTCCTCGAAAAAGCCCAGGCGGCGCACGCGCACTTTGGATCGCTCGATCCGTGTGCCGTCGTACCACGCGCCTTCAAGCTGCCGCAGTTCACGTCGGATCACTTCGTCGCGCGTTCTCGCATTGCCCGTGATGTTGATCTTGCGCACGTACACGCGCCGGCCGGAATCGACGTAGAAAGTGAATGCGACACTGTTCTGCTGCCGGTCGATCTCCGGCACCGCATTGACATTGGCAAACGCATAACCTTCGGCGCCAAAACGATCGCTGATATCTTTGGCCGAGGCCTGCAAGCGCGCCCGCGAATACGTCTCGCCCGGCTTGAGCTGGATCAACCGGCGGACTTCCGCCTCCGGCACGACCAGGTCGCCGGCGACGTTGATCGTCGAGACCGTGTAGCGCGGGCCTTCGACGATGTTCACCGTGATGAACACGTCGTCCTTGTCGGGCGAGATCGAAACCTGCGTGGATTCGATAGTGAATTCGAGATAGCCGCGGTTCTGGTAGAAACTGCGCAGCGATTCCAGATCGGCGGAAAGTTTTTGCTTCGAGTACTGATCGTCCTTCGTGTACCACGACAGCCAACCTGGTGTGGACAACTGCATTTCCGACAGCAGTTGCCGTTCGGTGAAAGCCTTCGCGCCGACGATGTTGATCTTCGCGATCGAGGCAGAATCTCCTTCCTCGAGGGTGAAATTGATGGCCACGCGGTTGCGTTCCTGGGGCGTCACCGTGGTCTGCACGCGCGCGGCGTACTTTCCTCGCGAAATGTACTGCCGCTTCAACTCTTGCTCGGCGCGCTCGAGCGCGGAGCGGTCGAAAATGCGCGCCTCGGCGATCCCGACGTCCTTCAGCGCTTTCTTGATCGTTTCGGTATCGAATTCCTTGTTGCCTACGAACGTGAGCGAGCTGATCGTCGGGCGTTCCTGGACGGTGACGACGAGGACATCACCCTGCGCTTCGATCCGCACATCGCGAAAAAATCCGGTCGCGTAGAGCGCCTTGATCGCCTCGGCGACTTTTTCATCGTCGACTCGTTCGCCGACCTTGATCGGCAGATACGAGAAAATCGTGCCGGCTTCGGTCCGCTGGACGCCTTCCACGCGAATGTCGCGGACGGTAAAAGGGTCGAACGCCCAGGCGGCCGCCGTCCACGCCGCGAACAACGCTGCCAGAACAACCGGGAAGATGCGTCGATGGGTCGCCGAACAGCCACGCGGACGGCGCACCCGAGCTACGGCACGGGGCACCGCGGCGAATTCCTCTGGGCGGCGGTCAGAACAGTCGGGAAAAGTCATTGAAGATTGCGAGGGCCATCAGTACGGCGAGCATCGCCATGCCGATGCGCTGGCCGACCTCGAAGGCTCGGTCGGATACGGGACTGCCTTTGATGACTTCGGCGAAATAATACAGCAAATGCCCACCATCCAACAGCGGAACCGGCAGCAGATTAAGAATGCCGAGACTGATGCTGATGAGCGCAAGATACCCGACGAAGACGAGCGTGCCCGCCTGCGCCGACTGTCCGGCAAAATCCGCGAGCGTCAACGGGCCGCTGATATTTTTGAGCGATGCATCGCCCACTAGAATCCGGCCGAGCATTTTCAGCGTGAAGATCGACAGCTCCCATGTTTTACGCGCGCCTTGGGTCAAAGAGTCAATGAGACCGTAACGCACCGTGAGCGTGAGTCGCTGTGCGGCCGCCGGATCGACCTGCAGTCGCAGACCGGCCAAGCCCACGTTGCGCCCGCCCTGAACGGAGGCTTCGGGCGTCAACGTGACGGCGAGCTTCTGCTCTCCTCGTTCGACGCCGAATACGATCGGCGTGCCGGGCTTCGCGTTCGTCGCGGCCGCAACGTCGGCGGGGGATCGTACCGGCACGCCGTCAACCGAAACGATACGATCGCCGCGCTCCAATCCCGCGCGCGCCGCCGCCTTGTCCGCGATGACCGATTCGATTGTCGGCGCGCCAAAATCCGCTTTAAGCCCCAAGGTCGCGAGTGGGTTGGCTTCCCAGTCCCCGGGTTTGAGCGAATTGATGGCCAGAACGCGGAGGACGGGCGCCGCATTCTCGCGCGCATCGGACGGATTCACCGCGAGTTCGACGCTGCTCTGCCCCTGCGCCTCGAGGAGCCGCCAGCGCAGATCCTGGAACGTCTGCACCGGCGCGCCGTCGACGGCGACGACGCGATCGCCGGCGAGAATCCCGGCCGCCTGCGCAGCGCTCGCGGGCGGCGGATCGGCCAGCAACGCTCGGTATCCCGGGATGCCGGCAAAAAACGTCCCGGCGAAAAGAACGACTGCCAGCAGCAGGTTGGCGATGGGTCCGGCGGCGACGATGGCAATGCGCTTACCGACGCTCTGCCGGTTGAACGCGCGCGGCAAGTCCGCTGCCGCCACCTCGCCCTCGCGCTCGTCGGCCATCTTGACGTAGCCGCCCAGCGGAATCGCCGATAGCGCCCATTCGGTCTGATCGCGTCCGACGCGGCGGGACGCGATGACTCGTCCGAATCCGACCGAAAAACGTACGACTCTTACGCCGCACCAGCGGGCGACGACGTAATGACCGAGCTCGTGGATGATGACCAGAACGCCCAGCGTCACCAGAAAGGCAGCGACCTTGTAGACGAGATCGATCACGCCATCTCCGTTGCGGATTCGGCCGGCAGACGCAGCGATTCGCGCGCATAGCGGCGTGCCTCGGCGTCGGCGTGCAACGCGTCGTCGAGGACCGACATAGGCCGCGCTGCCACGCGCTCGAGCGTCCTCGCGCAGCTAGCGGCGATGTCGGTGAACCGGATCATGCCCGCGAGAAATGCACCGACAGCGATTTCGTTCGCGGCGTTCAGAATTGCCGGCGCTGTGCCCCCGGCGTCCAGGGCGTCGAACGCGAGTCGCAGACACGGAAACCGTGCGAGATCGGGTGTCTCGAACGAGAGGCCGGCCAACGTGGCCAGGTTAAGCGCCGGCGCGCCGCTTTCGATGCGCTCGGGATACGCAAGCGCTTGGGCAATCGGCGTGCGCATATCGGGGTGGCCAAGTTCAGCGAGCACCGACCCGTCAACGTATTCGACCAGCGAATGGATGACGCTCTGCGGATGAATGACGACGGTGATTTGTTCCCGCGGTGCTCCGAACAGCCAGTGCGCCTCGATCACTTCGAGCCCCTTGTTCATCATCGTCGCCGAATCAACTGAGATCTTGCGTCCCATCGACCAGTTGGGATGCGCGCAAGCCTCCGCCGGGGTCATTCGGGAAAGCTCGGCGATGGGATTCGTGAGAAACGGACCGCCGGACGCGGTTAACCAGATGCGGCGAATACCAGCCGCGCGCGGATCGCGCGCGTACGCTTGCGGCACACACTGGAAGACCGCGTTGTGTTCGCTGTCGATGGGCAGCAGCGTTGCGCCGCCGTCGGCCACCGCCTGCATGAAGCACGCGCCGCCGATCACCAGCGCTTCCTTGTTGGCGAGCAGGATGCGCTTGCCGGCGCGCGCCGCCGCGATCGTCGAGTGGAGTCCGGCGGCCCCGACGATGCCCGCGAGCACCGTATCGACTTCCGGCAACGTCGCCACAAAGATCAAGCTCTCGGCACCGGCGAGGACGCGCGTGGACGCACCCTCGGCGGCAAGGGTCCGCGCAAGCGCCGCGGCGGCGGTGCGGTCGCACAACGCGGCGTACGCCGGTCGGAACCGGCGGCACAACGTCGCGAGTTTGTCGGCATTGCTGTTGGCCGCAACCGCAACGACGTCAAAACGGTCCGGATGGCGCGCGACGACTTCAAGTGTTGTTGCGCCGATCGAGCCGGTTGCTCCCAATAAGGTCAGCCGGCGCTTCATGCGGGGGCTTTCGTCAAAAACAACTGCGCGGCGATCGCCAACAACGGCAGCGCCGCCAATTGCGCATCGATTCGATCGAGAATTCCTCCATGACCCGGTAACAGGTGGCCGCTATCTTTGACACCGGCCTGGCGTTTCAGCAGTGACTCGTAGAGATCCCCGACGACCGATACCGCAGTCACTACCGCCGCAAATGCGATCCACGCGGCAGTCGTCAACGCGTCGATCGGCAAGCTGAAACCCGCTGCATGGGCAAACGGCACCAGAACCAGCGCGTACACGACAACGGCCGCCACAGCACCGTGCACGCCTTCCCACGTCTTGCTCGGGCTCACCTGCGGCGCAAGTTTGCTGCGGCCAAATGCACGACCCGTGAAATACGCCGCGGTGTCGGCGATCCAGACGACGGCCATCGCCGCGAGCACGAGCCACGGCGAGCGTGCCTGCAGTTCAACCAGCGCCACCCACGCGCCGATCAACACAAGCCAGCCGACGAGCGCCATGAGCAACCGCGACCGCGCGCCCCAGCGCCTGATCACCCACAGCGGCGCGACAACGAGCCAGAACAACGCGGCGCCACCACAGACGATCAAGACGACGTCGTCCGGCCACCCGCGCGCGAATCCAGACGAAGGGGCAAAGAGCAAACTGAACGCGATCAAAAACGTGCCGGCCACAAACAGCAGCCATGTTCGTTTCCGAAACCCGACCACGAGCGCCCATTCGTACGCCGCGCCGACAGCAACGAGTAATGTCACCAATCCCCAGATCTGGGGCGGGAGCGCAAACAGCGCGGCCAGCACCACGCAGACCGCGACCACCGCGGTGACGATACGCGTTCTGAGCATCGCCGGTGCAGCTCGTGTCGCGGTCAACTAAAGCGGAGGCTCGCGCCGGCACGTCGGTTCAAGCGCGCCGCGCTCTCTCCAATGGTGGCACGGAGACGGTCTGTACTTGCTCGCTGGTGCGGCCAAAGCGGCGCTCGCGCGCGCGATACGAAACGATCGCGGCATCAAGCGCCGCAGCGTCGAAATCGGGCCATAAGAGTTCGGTGAAATAGAGCTCGGTGTATGCGAGCTGCCAGAGCAGGAAATTGGAAATGCGCTGCTCGCCGCCGGTACGGATAAAAAGGTCGGGTTCCGGCGCGTAACTCATCGCCAGATAAGGCGTGAAAACGTCGGGATCGGGCGCCTCGTCCGTGGCCGGATGCGCGGCGAAATACGCGCGCGCGGCTTGGGCAATATCCCAGCGGCCGCCGTAGTTTGCGGCTACGGTAAGCGTGAGCCGCGTATTGCGCGCGGTCATCGCTTGGCCGGTGGCGACGAGCTCGCGAATGCGCCGATCGAATGGCGACAGATTCCCGACGACCTTGAAGCGGATTCCGTTCTCGTGCATCTTC
>JBPCLS010000003.1:0-6282 GCA_051003055.1 Casimicrobiaceae bacterium | reverse complement strand
CCGCGTAGCGCGACGGCGCGTACGCGGTGACGAGCAGCATGACGACCGTCAACGCCGGCGCGATCAACAAGCCGGCAATCAACGCCAACGCGGCCAATAGCCACGGCGACGTCGTGACGGCATGCGCGGCGAGCGGCAGCGCCATCAGGGCCAGGAAGCGCGGCAATTGGCGCTCGACCGGCGTGCGCAAGTGCACGCCGCCGTAGGCAATACCGCCCACTGCGCTGCCGAACGAGTTGACGGCGATCAGTACGCCGCCCAGCGCCGGCGTACCGGCTGCGACCGCGAAGCCCGGATAGCCGACTTCGAGCAAGCCAAAGGTGAACGTCAACATGAACGTCGCGGCCAGGACCACCAGCAGACGCGGTTCGGTGAGCGGTCCCAGCAGATGGCGCTGCGTTACCGGGTCGTTGCGCCAATACTTCTGTGCCGGCGAAATGAGGAAAAGCGGCGCTGCGGCTGCCGTAAAGCACCACGCAACGCCAAACGCGATGAGAGGTGAGGAAACCGCAAGCAGAACCGCCGTCAACGCCGGTCCCAACGTGAACGACAATTCCACCAGTACGGTGTCGAGCGCGAACGCGATCCGGCGATCACGCTCGTCGTCGAACCGGTACCGCCACACGGTTCGGGTAAGAACGGTGATCGGCGGGGCGAACGCGCCGGCGACGGCTGCGAACACGAACAGCCACGCCTCTGGCAACGCGAGCGCGGGAGCGGCCCCGAACATGAACAAGGCCGCTGGCGCGACAATTCCCGTTATCAACAGCGGTCGGCGCGGTCCCGAGCGATCGATCCAGCGACCGAGCACGGGGGCTGTGCACGCGGAGGCGGCGAGGTAGGTTCCCACGGTCCCGCCGGCGATCGCGAACGAATGCGTGAGATCGCGCACGTAGAACAGCATGGCCAGACCCAATGTCCCCAATGGCATACGCGCGAGCAGCGCCATCGCCAGCAACTGCGCGACGTCAGGGCGGCGCAGAAACGTCGCGTAAAGGGCGAGAGCGTTGCGGATCAAAGGGCTGCCGAGCGAATTCGCGGTGGCGGCGCGACGCTGTGCCGCCCGTTGGAGGTAAAAGCTTTGGCCTGCTAGTACAGCACTCGCACGTTTTCCGGCGCGAGCGAGTCACGGAGCCGGTCGATGAGCGCGTCGTCGAGATGGACGCGCCAGTCGTCGGGCAGCGCGACGTCGCCCTTGATCTCTCCGCTGCGATACGTGATCGTGATGGGTGTTTGCCCCGGGCGGAACGGTCGCAGGATTTCGGCAAGCTTGGCAACCGACGCATTACCATTGCACGCAAGCTGCAAGCCCTTCGCGTGTTTGCGGCGCAGTGTCGGCAAGTCGAACAAGCTCTCGGCGATGACGCGCAATCCGTGCAACTCACCGTCTTCGCCGGTGCGCTGGGTAACCTTGACTTCCGCAATAACCAGATGGTCCTCGCGCAGCAGCCCGCGGACCGCATCGTAGGTTTCGCTGTAGACGAGAAGCTCCGCCGAACCACGGCCGTCGTCCAGCGTCACGAACGCCATCTTTCCGCGCCGGCCCATTTGCACGCGCAGTTGCGTGACGATTCCGGCGACGAGAACTTTGTCCGGACGCGGCTGTAGATTCGCGAGCGTCGTGCGCACGATCGGCGAAAGCTCGCGCGCGTAGCCGTGAAACGGATGTCCGCTAAGGTAGAAACCGATCGCATTTTTTTCGTGCAGCAAGCGCTCGGCGTCGGTCCAGTCGCGTGTGCTGATCAAGCCGACCGAGCGCTCTGCACCGTCGTCGCCGAATAAGGAGACTTGCGCGGCATTGGCCTGCGCGCGTTCAGCCGCAGCCAACGCGATGCCGACGGAGGCAAGCAGCGCCGCCCGGCGGGGTTCGAGAGCGTCGAACGCGCCCGCGCGCACCAGCGCTTCGACGACGCGCCGATTGACGATGCGCTTATCGACGCGCCGGCAGAAGTCGAACAGATCGCGAAACGCTCCGCCGTCATCGCGCGCTGCGACGATCGCTTCGATCGCGCCTTGTCCCGTCCCTTTCACTCCACCCAGGCCGTAGCGGATGGTCTTCGCATCAACCGGCTCGAACCGATAATTCGACGCGTTGACGTCGGGCGGGAGCACGGCGAGTCCCAAAGCCAGCGCATCGTCACGCAGGCTGCGGACTTTGTCGGTATCGTCCATCACCAGCGACAGGTTGGCCGCCATGAACGCCGCCGGGTAATGCGCCTTGAACCAGGCGGTCTGGTAGGCGATGAGCGCGTACGCCGCGGCGTGCGATTTGTTGAACCCGTATCCCGCGAACTTTTCCATCAGATCGAAGAGCAAGGTCGCGCGCACAGGCGAGACGCCGTTCTTGGTCGCACCCTCGATGAAAATCGAGCGATGCAGCGCCATTTCGTCCGGCTTTTTCTTTCCCATCGCCCGGCGCAGGAGATCGGCGCTGCCCAACGGATAGCCGCCGATCTCCTGGGCGATTTGCATCACCTGTTCCTGATACACCATGACGCCGTGCGTCGGACCGAGAATCGGCTCGAGTCGCGGATCGAGGTAAACGACGCGATCGCGGCCCGCTTTGCGCGCGATGTAGTCTGGAATGAGCTCCATCGGTCCCGGCCGGAACAGCGCGACCAACGCGATGATGTCCTCGAAGCGCGTCGGCGCCGCCTGCTTCAAGAGCTCGCGCATGCCGCGCGATTCGAACTGGAACACCGCAGTCGTATTGCCGGATCGGAAAATTTCGTAGGCCGCGCGATCATCGAGCGGAAGCGTCTCGAGCGCTATCACGGCGCTCGGGTTCAACTGCCGCACGTATTTCTGCGTCCAGTCGAGGATAGTCAGTGTTGTCAGTCCGAGAAAATCGAACTTGACGAGTCCAACGGCTTCAACGTCGTCCTTGTCGAACTGCGACACGATCGCGTCCGCGCCCGGTTGCACGAACAGCGGACAGAAATGCGTAAGCTTGGTGGGCGCGATCAACACGCCGCCGGCGTGCATGCCGACGTTGCGCGGCAGTCCCTCGAGCTGTTCGGCAAGTTCCAAGAGCTGCCGCACTTCCTCCTCGGCGGCTTCGCGCTCGTTCAACAGCGGTTCGACTTCGCGCGCATAAACGACGTTCGCTTCGCGCGTGGCGCCGCGCTTCTTGAGCGTCACGAGCTTGCCCGGCTGAACGGGAATCAGCTTGGCAATCCCGTCGACAAACGGATAGGGAAGATCGAGGACGCGCCCAACATCGCGAATGACGGCCCGCGCGGCGAGCGTGCCGAACGTGGCGATCTGCGCCACCGAATCGGCGCCGTACTTTTGCTTGACGTAAGCAATGACGCGATCACGTCCATTCTGGCAAAAGTCGATGTCGAAGTCGGGCATCGACACGCGTTCGGGATTTAAAAACCGCTCGAAGAGGAGCGTGTAGCGCAACGGGTCGAGGTCGGTGATGCCGAGCGCATACGCGGCGAGCGATCCCGCGCCTGAACCCCGGCCGGGACCCACGGGCACGCCGTTGCGCTTCGCCCAGTTGATGAAATCCGCGACGATCAGAAAATAACCCGGGTACCCCATCTGCGCGATCGTGCGGGTTTCGAATTCCAGACGCGCGAGATACTCGGGGCGCTTGCGCGTGCGTTCTTCCGTGTCGGGATAAAGCTGTGCAAGCCGCCGGTCCAATCCCGCCGTTGCTTCCTCGCGCAGGTGTTCATCGATGGGCATCCCTGCCGGGGTCGGAAACTCCGGAAGATGATTCTTGCCCAGCGGAATCGTCAGATTGCAGCGCTCCGCTATCGCGACGCTGTTGGCGAGCGCTTCGGGCAAGTCGGCGAACAACGCTGCCATTTCGGCCTGCGTCGTGAAATATTGCTCCTGTGTGAAGCGCTTCGGTCTCCTGGAGTCGGCAAGGACATATCCCTCGGCAATGCAGACCCGGGCTTCATGCGCGCGGAACTCTTCGCGCCGTAGAAACTGCGTCGGATGCGTCGCAACGATCGGTAACGCGAGCTCGCCCGCCAAAGCGGCGGTTGCCAAAGTCAGCGCATCGTCATCGCCGCGGCCGGCGCGCTGCACCTCCAGGTAGTAGCGCTGCGGAAACCAGCTCGCCCAATCCTTGGCAGCCTTGGTTGCGGCACTGCGGTTGCCCTGCGCCAACGCATCGCCGACCGCACCTTGGCGCGCGCCGGACAACGCGATAATTCCGTCAGTGCCTTCTAGAAACCAGGCCGGACGCAGTTCCGCGCGACCACGATACTGGTTGGTCCGGTACGCGCGGGAAATCCACTCGCACAACTTGCGATAACCGTCACGGGTCGCGGCAAGCAGAATTGCGCGATGCGGGCGATCCCGCTCTGCTTCCTGGGTGATCCAGACGTCGCAGCCGGCGATTGGCTTGACGCCAGCGGCGCGCGCAGCTTGATAAAATTTGATGAGCCCGAAAGCGTTGGCGAGGTCAGTCAAGGCCAGCGCGGGCATCCCATCGGACGCGGCGGCAGCCACCGCGTCGTCGATGCGGACCATCCCATCGACGATCGAGAATTCGCTGTGCAGACGCAGGTGAACGAAGGCGGGTGTGGCCATAAAGCGCAACAACGGATGTTAGAATTCTACTCTCTCGGGACCCTTAAGAGTTTGCCGCCGAGGTTCGCATCGAACGCGCGAGGTTTGCATCGAACGTTCGCTCGCATACCCGATTCCTTGGGTCGAGCCGCGGCGCTTTAGGATTGCGCAATCGCTCTATGAACAACCTTCGCACGCTATGCATTGCCGCGTCGCTTCTGGCGGGCGGATGCGCGATGATGGCTCCTGCGCCGATGATTCCTTCGGCACCGGCGGCGCCCACACCGCTGCCCCCAACCGCGGAGCCGCCGCGGCCTTCCATCAATCTATCCGGATTTCCGTTGCCGTATCGCCAAGGTTATGCCGACGGTTGCGCCAGTGCGACAGGCCGGGAGCGCCAGGACGCAACGCGATTTGGCGCGGATGCCAATTATCGAACCGGCTGGCAGGACGGCATAGCGTTGTGCCGGAAAAAATAGCGGCCAGTTGAGTCTGCGCGGCACTCCGTTGCCAGCGCCTGACGCATGAAGGAATCGCGTTCGCAGTTCGTCCCCGTCCGCGGTCTGCGTTACCACGTACGCACGTGGGGCGATCCTAGTTCCCGCAAACTTGTTCTGTTGCACGGGTGGATGGATGTCAGCGCATCGTTTCAGTTCCTGGTCGACGCGTTTCGGAGGGAGTGGTGCGTGTGCGCGCCCGATTGGCGCGGCTTCGGGCTTACCGAGTGGCCACACGATGGCTACTGGTTCGCCGATTATCTTGCGGACTTGGACGCGCTCGTGCGTGCGCTCGCGTCGGACGAAAAAGTTGACTTGGCCGGTCATAGTCTCGGCGGCAACGTCGCCTTGTTGTACGCGGGACTTCGACCCGACCGCGTGCGCACGATCGTGTCGCTTGATGGTTTTGGCATTCCGGCGGAAGACACCGATCGCGCACCGGAAAAACTCACCACGTGGCTCGACGCGCTGGCCGATCCGCCGGCACTTGCGCCCTATGCCGACTTCGCGGCCGTCGCCGACCGCTTGCAAAAAAATAATCCGCGCTTGCCGCGCGACCGCGCGGGCTTTTTGGCGACGCATTGGGCAGCGCAGCAGGCTGACGGCTGGGTACGCTTGCGTGCGGATCCGCGCCACAAGTTGCCGTTTCCGACTGTCTATCGCCTGGAGGAGGTGTTCGCGATCTGGCGAAAAATCACCGCTCCGACGTTATGGATTGCCGCGTCCGAGTCGCGCGTTCCGAAGTGGTTGGCCAAGGGCGCCGGGGGCGAGGAAGAAGTTGCGCGTCGGATGGCGCACATCTCTGACGCGCGGCTCGCCATGATCGAGAACGCGGGGCATATGCTGCATCACGACCAGCCGGAGGCAGTCGCGGCTGCGTTGGAGGAGTTCCTGTGATGACGCAGCCATCGCCGCCCGACCTATCCAAGCTCAGGATCGACCGGGGAGCGATGCCGGTGCGGCGGCGGCGCCGCTGGGTGCTGTGGGTTGGTATCGCCATCGTCATCGCGGCGGTGGCAATCGCGTTCCTGATGGCACCGCGCACCGTCACCGTGCAGACGACGCCGGTTGTTACAGCTTATCCGTCGCAGCAATATGTTTTGCTCAATGCGACCGGCTACGTGGTGGCGCAGCGCAAGGCCGCGATTGCGTCCAAGGCGACCGGGCGGCTCGAATGGCTCGGCGTGGCGGAGGGTTCGCGCGTCAAGACCGGCGAGGTGATCGCGCGGATCGACAATCGCGACGTCGTCGC
>JBPCLS010000002.1:0-12224 GCA_051003055.1 Casimicrobiaceae bacterium | reverse complement strand
AGCAGCACCAGCATGACGTCGATGTACGGGACGACGTTGATCTCGCTGATGGGCTTGCGGCTGCGGCGCATGTTCCTGACCTCACGCCTGACGCTGCAGAATGTTCGAGAATTCTTCGATGAACGATTCGTACCGCACCGACAGCCGATCGACGTCGTGCGTATAGCGGTTGTACGCGACGACTGCGGGAATGGCGGCGAAGAGGCCCATCGCCGTCGCGATCAGCGCTTCGGCGATCCCCGGCGCGACGTTGGCGAGGGTCGCCTGGCTCACGTTTGCCAAGCCCCGGAACGCGTTCATGATTCCCCAAACGGTACCCAAGAGCCCGATATACGGCGACACCGAACCGACGGTGGCCAGGCCGGCAAGATGGGCCTCGATCGCGTCGATCTCGCGTTGATACGAGGCGCGCATGGCGCGGCGTGCGCTATCGAGCGTCACCGCCGACGCGCTGCCCTGCCGGCGATGTTTGGCGAATTCGCGAAAGCCGGCGGTGAAGATATGCTCCATGCCGCTGCCCGTACGCGCTTGCGCCGTGCGCTCGAAGAGATCGTTGAGTTCGCCGCCTTTCCAGAAGTCGGTCTCAAACGAGTTGGTGTCGATCGTGGCCCGTCGCAACTGAAACATCTTCAGAAAAATCTGCCACCACGACCACACTGAAAGCACAACGAGCAAGGCCATGACGGCCTGCACGACCACCGAAGCCTGCGTCACCAGCGCGAAAAACGATAGATCAGCGCTAAAGTTCAACCGGAATTCTCCAAACGTGCGACCAGAGGGGCGGGCATGCGGACGGGTCGCCAACGCGCAGCATCGATACAGGCGAGGGTAACGCGCGCGTTGGCGAGCAGAGCCTTCCCGCGGCGCACGTCCTGCCGCGCGACGAACTGACTCGCGCCGCGTCCGGCGATTTCGACCGTCACCTCGAGCGTATCGTTCAATCGCGCCGGTTGCCGATAATCGATCTCGCAGCGGTGGACGACGAAGACAATGCCATGTTCACGCTCGAACGCCCCGAGCGGAAAGCCCAGATGTTCGAGCCACTCGGTTCGCGCGCGCTCCATGAACTTCAAGTAGTTGGCGTAATACACAACACCGGCCGCATCGGTGTCCTCGTAGTAAACGCGCAAGGCGAACCGGAACGGACTTGCGCGAGTCATTCGCGGGGGAAGAGGTCAGCGGCGCCCGCGCCAGGCGGCGTCAGCCCGAAGTGACGGTACGCAAGCACCGTGGCAATCCGCCCGCGCGAGGTGCGCTGCAGAAAGCCCTGCTGGATGAGGAATGGCTCCAGCACATCCTCAATCGTGTCGCGTTCCTCGCCGATCGCCGCGGCCAGGTTGTCGATACCGACCGGCCCGCCAGCGAATTTGGCGAGGACCGTTTGCAAGAGCTTGCGATCCATCACGTCAAGGCCGGACGCGTCGACGTCGAGCATCGACAGCGCGGCGTCGGCGACGGCGCGCGTGATTGCGCCGTCCGCCTTTACTTGGGCGAAGTCGCGAATGCGGCGCAGCAGGCGGTTGGCAACACGCGGCGTGCCGCGGGAGCGGCGGGCAATCTCCGTCGCGCCACCGGGATCGATGGAAATCGACAGGAGTGATGCCGATCGCGTCACGATGCGCGTCAGCTCATCGGCCGAATAGAACTCGAGGCGCGCGACAATGCCGAAGCGGTCGCGCAGCGGATTGGTCAGCATACCCGCCCGCGTCGTCGCACCCACGAGCGTAAATGGCGGCAAGTCGAGTTTGACGCTGCGCGCGGCCGGTCCATCGCCAATCATGATGTCGATCTGAAAATCCTCGAGCGCCGGATAGAGAATCTCCTCGACGATCGGCGACAGCCGATGAATTTCGTCGATGAACAACACGTCGCGCGGCTCGAGGTTCGTCAGCATGGCGGCGAGATCACCCGGGCGTTCCAGCACCGGCCCGGAAGTCTGGCGCAGGTTTACGCCAAGCTCGTACGCGATGATGTGCGACAGCGTCGTTTTGCCGAGACCGGGCGGCCCGAACAGCAGCACGTGATCGAGCGCTTCCTGCCGGTTCTTCGTCGCCTCGATAAAGATCGACAGTTGTTCGCGGATCTTTTCCTGACCGATGTATTCGGCAAGCCCGCGAGGGCGCAACGCGCGCTCGACGACCTCTTCGTGCACGCCCGCGACCTTGGGGGTCACGACGCGATGGAGTTCGTCGTTTTCGATCATTGGGCTGGCCGGCGCGGCGGTCGGAATGCGGTGGCTCGAGCTGCCGATGTGAAGGTGTCGCAACGTCGCACCGACCAATCCTTCCGGTCAGGCCTTGGCCAGGAACTTCAACGCCTGCCGGATACCGTCGGCGACCGCGAGTCCGTCCGGCAATTTCTTGACCGCCGCGACGGCCTCCTTGTCGCTGTAGCCCAGTGCCAGCAACGCGTGCAGGATGTCGGCCGATGCAGGCGGCGGGCGATAGACACCTACAGTGGTGGTCAGGTCCGCACCCAGTTTGTCCTTGAGCTCGAGCAACAGCCTTTCCGCGGTTTTTTTGCCGATCCCCGGAATCCTCGTCAGCCGTCCCGTCTCCTGCATCGTCACCGCCTGCGCAAGCTCGGCGACCGAGAGCCCCGACAATACGGCGAGCGCGATGCGCGCACCAATGCCGGTGATCTTGAGGAGCTGCCGGAACGCCCTGCGCTCGTTCTCGCTGCCGAAGCCGTAGAGCAGGTGCGCGTCTTCACGGACGACGAGATGCGTGTACAACACGACTCTTTCGCCAGTCGCGGGCAGATTGTAGAACGTGCTCATCGGGACGTCGACTTCGTACGCCACGCCCTGCACGTCGAGCAGCAGTTGTGGCGGGTTTTTCTCGACAAGCATCCCGGAGAGGCGACCGATCATAATCGTATGCAGACAGAGGGCGCCGATTGTCGCACGTCGCATCGCTGCGCTCGCTCGCGCCCTCCACAGAGTCGGTGCAATGTGTTGCGTCGAGTTGTCGGGCGCCACTCGGTCGTGCGACGACGCGCCCTCTCGGGCCTTGCCTCGGCATGAAGGCCTCGGCCGCCGCGCTCGCTCAACGCACCAACCTTCCCGCCCGCATCCGATAGCCCGACGCGCGTAACGTTCCCATTCCAACACTGCCATGCGCGTGGCAGATCGCGCACGCCAACGCGTCGGCCGCATCGCGCGAGGGCGCGCTGGGCAATCGCAGGAGCCGCCGCACCATCTCCTGCACCTGCGGTTTCACCGCGCGGCCCTTGCCGACGACGGCCTGTTTGACCTGGCCCGCCGTGTATTCATGCACCGGAAGTCCGGCAAGAACCGTCACGGCGATGGCCGCGCCCCGGGCTTGGCCGAGCAGCAGCGTCGTGTTCGGATTCACGTTGACAAAGACTTTTTCCACCGCCACTTCGGTCGGACGTTCCTCGGCGATAACGTGGGCAAGATCGCGTGCAATGATTCCGAGCCGCACTGACAAGCTGTCTCCCGCGGCGCGAATGCACCCGCTCGTCACGTAGGTTAATTTGCTGCCCTGGACAACGATCAGGCCGAAACCCGTGACCCTCAGTCCGGGATCGATCCCGAGGATTCTGCGTTCGGGGCCCGGCGCGGCGAACTGGTTATTCGACAACGACGGCAATCCCGGCATTAGTCCTCGATGACGGCGGACGTGTAAATGTCTTGAACGTCGTCGAGGCTTTCCAGCGCATCGAGGAGCTTTTGCATGCTGGCTGCGTCGTCACCGCTGATCTCCACTTCCGCGAAGGGCTTCATTGTCACTTCGGCGAACTCCGGCGTGAACCCGGCTTTGGCCAGCGTGTCTTTCACTACTACAAAATCATAAGGAGGAGTGATGACTTCGATGATCCCATCGGCACTGGTCACGACATCGTCCGCGCCTGCGTCGAGCGCCTCCTCCAGCAATCGGTTCTCGTCGGTGCCGGGCGCGAACAAGATCTGGCCGCAATGCTTGAAGAGGAAAGCAACGGAGCCGTCGGTGCCCAGATTGCCCCCGTGTTTGGAAAATGCATGGCGCACGTCGGCGACGGTGCGCGTCCGGTTGTCGGTCATGCAGTCGACGATGACCGCGGCGCCGTTGATGCCGTACCCTTCGTAGCGGATCTCCTCGTATTGCACGCCTGGAAGATCGCCCGAGCCGCGTTTGATCGCTCGCTCGATTGTATCCTTGGGCATGTTCTGATCGGTTGCCCTGTCGATGGCCAGGCGCAGACGCGCATTTATCGCGGCGTCACCGCCGCCGAGGCGGGCTGCTACGGTGATTTCCCTGATCAATCGGGTGAAGATCTTGCCGCGCTTAGCGTCTGTCGCAGCTTTCTTGTGCTTGATATTCGCCCATTTGCTATGGCCGGCCATGGGAACCCGTACGACACCTTGGTTTAAGCGCGCAGTATAACGTGCGCACGAAAAAACTTAGATCAATCCCTGCTGCGTCAGGAACTGCTGCAGCACTTTGAGTCTGACTTCCGCGTCGTTTATCTCGAGCATGCTTTGCTTGATGTGCAAGGGTAACGGCAGGAGTTCCGAAAGGCGGTAGCCGACCCAGGACGAATCGCCGTAATCGTGTGCGGCCGGAAAATTTTGCGGCCCAATGCGGCTGGCAATCAGCTCGAGCAGTTTGGCGAGCGGCGTGAAGACCTCTGCCAGCGGGAGTCGGGGCTCCGGAGATATCGGCGCGACGTCCCCGACGACCAGCCCCGATTCCTCGACCGAATGGTTCTGTACGTGAAAACGCGATTCCCCCATCGTCGCGATATGCAGAATGCCGAGCTGGGGCATGTCCCAATCGGAGATGCGTGCGAGGGTACCGATCGCGCAGAACTGGGGAAGCGCATCCCGCGATGCGCCGACCTCGTCGCCTTGCGTGATCAGGCAAACGCCGAACGGGCTGTTATGTGCAAGGCACGCCTTCGTCATGTCGATGTAGCGTTGCTCGAACACTTTGAGTGGCAGCAATCCGCCGGGGAACAGCACGGTTTTGAGAGGAAACAGCGGCACCGGGTACGGACGACGGTCGTTGTCACCCGCTCCGGTAAAAGGCCAAATCATGGCCAAATCAGGCCGACCGCGTCGCCACCGCCGGCGTTGAGTCGCGTTCCGCCCCCCAGCGCGGCACGAGATCGTGCGGGACGCGCAGTTGATCGAGCACGCGCGCGACAACGAAATCGACCAGATCCGCCACACTTTGCGGGCGCGTGTAGAAGCCGGGTGCCGGCGGCAGGATCACCGCTCCGGCGTGCGCGAGTTTCAGCATGTTGTCGAGATGGATTGCGGAGAGCGGCGTCTCGCGGGGAACCAGCACCAATGGTCGCCGTTCCTTCAACATCACATCCGCGGCGCGTTCGATCAGATTGTCGGCAAGGCCGTGGGCGATTGCCGAGAGCGTGCCCATGCTGCAGGGACACACCGCCATTGCGTCCGCGGGATTGGAACCCGACGCCACGGGCGCGAGCCAGTCGTCGCGCGCGAATACCGTGATCTGGTTATCGCGCGCTCCGCAGCGTTCGCTGAAGAGGCGCGCAGCGGCACGCGGTTGCGCAGGCAACACGAGATTGCATTCCTGTTTGGCGACCACTTGCGCCGCGGACGTATAAAGCAGGTAAATCCGCCGTTGCGCCGCGACCAGGCATTCGAGCAAGCGCAATCCGAACGGCATCCCCGACGCGCCGGTGAACGCGAGCGTGACTGTGGTTGGCGTGGTGGGCGTGGTCGGCGCATCCATCGGCGGATTGTAGCCCGGGGTTTGACCAATTATCGTTACGCTTGCCTGCTACGCCAATTCCCGGTGGCGGACCAGCACCTGGTAGCGGTGCGAGAACGCCTGCGCAAGCCGTTCCACGAGATAGACCGAGCGATGGCGCCCGCCGGTACAGCCGATTCCGACCGTCAGATAATTGCGATTGTCGCGCGCGTAATCGGGCAGCCAGCTTGCGACGAAGTGATAGATATCCCCGTACATGCGCTCGACCTCCGGCAAGGATTCGAGAAACGCGACGACCAATGCGTCTTTCCCGGTCAGCGGTGCGAGCGCGGGCTCGTAGTGCGGATTCGGCAAGCAGCGGACGTCGAACACGAGGTCGGCGTCGAGCGGCACGCCGTGCTTGAACCCGAAAGATTCGAGCAGCAGCGTGAGCTTGCTCGGATCGACCGAAATAAAATCCTTGATCCAGCCGCGCAGCGCTGCTGCCGGAAGATCGCTCGTATCGAAGGCAAACCCGCGCTGCGGCATCTCGGTCATCAATCCGCGCTCGTATTCGATCGCCTCGGTCAGCGTTCGCTCGTCGTTGGAAAAGGGATGGCGCCGGCGGGTTTCCGAAAAGCGTTTGACCAGCGTGTCGGTTTTCGTGTCGAGATAGAGGAAGCGCACGGTCCAGCCGGCGGCTTCGGCTGCGGTGATGGCGTCGGTCAGTCCCGGCAACCCGGGCCCGGTCTTGACGTCGAGCGCGACAGCGACGCGATGTTGGCCATGTTGCGCGAGATACTTGACCGTATCGGCGAGCAGCGACAGCGGCAGATGGTTGATCGCGTAATAACCGGAGTCCTCGAGCGCGGCGAGCGCGACGCTCTTGCCGGAGCCGGAAACCCCACCGATCAAAAGCAAGTCCATCGACTTGGGCGCGGCGGTCAGCCGTTCTCCATCAACCGCTGCTGACGCTCGATGAATTCCTTCGTGCTATCGATGCCGCGCTGGTTCAGTACGAAATTGCGCACGGCCGCTTCCACCAGCACCGCCAGATTGCGGCCCGCCGCCACGGGGATCGTGACTTTGCGAATCGGCACCGCCAGCACATCCTGATATGTGGCGTTGACCTGCAGCCGATCGAGCTCGGTAAACGTTTCGTTGCCATGGTCTTCAAGGTGAACCAGCAGCCGCAAGAGCTTGTGCGGTCGCACCGCGGTTTCTCCGAAAATCGTCCGGATATTCAGGATGCCGATCCCACGGACTTCGAGGAAATCGCGGAGCACCGCCGGACAGCGACCCTCGACGGTGTCGGGCGAGATGCGATAGAGCTCGACGATGTCGTCGGCGATCAAACCGTTTCCGCGCGAGATCAGTTCAAGCGCGAGTTCGCTCTTGCCGATCGCGGAAGCCCCGGTGATCAGTACTCCCATCTCCAGAACGTCGAGGAAAACGCCATGCAGCGTCGTCGATTCGGCGAGCACGCGGGAGAGATGCAGCCGAAACACGTCGACCAAGTGCGGAGACGGCTGCTGCGACGCGAAAAGAGCGACATGATGCGTATTGCAGCGTTCGGCGAGGAAATCAGGAACCGGTTCTCCGTTGGCGACGACGATCGCAACGAGCTCGGTCGTGAACAGCCGGTCGATCGAACGCCTCAATTCGTCTTGGGAGAGCTCGCGCAGGTACGCACTTTCCGCGGCACCCAGGATCTGAATTCGGAACGGATGGATGAAATTCATGTGACCGACCTGGCCGATTGTCGGCTTCAGCGCGGAGTCCCCGGTCAAAACGCGATTGCCTCCTTGCCGGCCGGCCAGCCAGCTAAGGCCAAGGCGATCCCGGTTATCAGCGAAGAGCTTGCCTACGCTGACCTGGCGCATCGCGGCCTCGCCGATCATTCGCGACGCTCCCACCCGGCAAACAGCGAAGCCAGTTCGGAAACGGTCGTGACCGCGGCAAGCTTTTCACGAAACTCGCGTTCGGAGAACATCTGCGCGAGTTCGGAGAGCAGCAACAAATGCTGATCCGTCGCGTGTTCCGGGACCAGGAGCACGAATACCTGCGATACCGGTTTGCCGTCGGGCGCGTCGAACGGAATCGGCGCCTTCAAGCGCAGAAAAGCGCCGCGTGCCTCGGCCAGCCCTTTGAGCCGCCCATGCGGAATGGCGATTCCTTGCCCGAGTCCGGTCGATCCTAGCTTTTCGCGCGCCGCCAGACTCGCTGCGACGGTAGACGGCGCAAAACCGCCGCTCGCCGCGAACAACTGCCCCGCCATTTCGAAGAGACGCGTCTTATTCGCCACCTCCAAATCGAGCACGATGTTCGCGGCAGGCAGAAGTTCTGCGATTTGATTCATGGCACGAGGACGGGCAATGCCGCATGGGCAAACGGGATGGTGCGCGAGCTCGCTATTGCACGGTCTTGTCGGCGTCGGCGGTGCCCGGTTCGGAGGGGAGCAGCGAACGTTCGACCGTGTCGCGATCGGTACGATGTGCGGCGGTCTTTTCCTTGTGCTTCAACACTTGCCGATCCAGCTTGTCGACGAGCGCGTCGATCGCCGCATATAGGTCGGGCTCGATGGCTTCCACATGAATTTCCCGGCCGCGAACGTGAACGTTAGCCTCGATCTTCTGGCGCAGCTTTTCCACCGACATCACCACGTTTACGTCGATCACATGGTCGAAATGCCGCTTAACGCGGCCCAGCTTGGCGACGACGTACGCGCGAATGGCCGGAGTGATATCCATGTGGACACCGGTGAGGTTCAAATTCATCACATCTCCTCGGGTTCTTGGCTGCAACGGGACGGAATGCGCAAGGCCAATCATGGCATTTTGCGCAAGTTGACCGGAGGGATCGAAAGCGCCTCCCGGTATTTTGCAATCGTCCGACGCGCGACGAGAATGCCCTGATCGCCCAGCAGCTCGGCAATCTTGCTGTCGGTCAGCGGAATTTTCGGGTCTTCCGCGGCGATCAACTGTTTGATCAGCGCGCGAATCGCCGTGGCGGAGGCTGCCCCGCCGCTGTCGGTGGCCACGTGACTGCCGAAAAAATACTTGAGTTCGAAAGTCCCGCGGGCCGTCAGCATGTATTTCTGCGTCGTCACGCGCGAGATGGTCGACTCGTGTAACGACAGCATCTCCGCGATCTCGCGCAGGACCATCGGACGCATCGCGACTTCGCCGTGCTCGAAAAAACGGCGCTGGCGCTCGACGATCGCCTGCGCGACACGCAGGATCGTTTCGAACCGCTGAGCAACGTTGCGAATCAACCACTTCGCTTCCTGCAACTGCGCCGCGAGTTGCTGATTCGACGACTCGCGGTTGCGCGTCAGGATATCGGCGTAGATGCGGTTCAACCGGAGTTTGGGCATGGCCGCTTCATTGAGAGTGGCCACCCATTGCCCGCGCACTTTCCGGACCAGGACATCCGGCACGACGTAGTTCGCTTCGTCTTTGGCGAAGGACGCGCCGGGTCGCGGATGCAGACTGCGGATCAGCTCGCGCACGGCGCGCACACCGGCGTCATCCATGTGCAGCACGCGTTTCAATTTCGTGAAATCGCGGTTCGCAAGCAGCGGTAAATGCCCCTCCACGACCTTCAAGGCTTCCGCGCGAAACGGCGTGCACGCGGGCAACGCCTTGAGTTGCAGCCCCAGGCATTCGGCCGGATCGCGCGCACCCACGCCGGGAGGTTCGAAGCTTTGCAGGAATTTGAGTGCTATTGTCAGCTCTTCCGGTTCGAGCGCGTCGTTTTCGGAGAACATTTCGGCCATTTCGTCGAGCGATGAGCCAAGGTAGCCATCGTCGTCGACCGCGTCGATCAGCGCGGCAATGATCTGCCGGTCGCGCTCCGGCAAATTGAGCAGTGCGAGCTGGCCGAGAAGGTGATCGCGCAGCGAGCTTGCGGCGATCTGCTGCGGCGAAAAATCGTCGTCCTCGCTGCTGCTGTTTCCTCCGCCCCAATCGCCGTCGCTGCCGCCACCGCCAAAATCGGAAAAATCGGTGACATCTGGAAGGTCGTCGCGCGTCGGCGCGACGTCGGCGCCGTTTAATCCGTCGCTGTCACGCTCCTCTCGCGATGGGCGTTCGACCGTCGTGGTGGGAGGCGCCGTACCGGCCAGCGGAAATTCCTGGGGGGGTCCGTCGTCGTCGCCTTCTTCGCGCTCGAGAAGGGGGTTTTCCTGCAACAGCCGTTCGACCTCGGCGTTCAACTCGATGGTCGACAGTTGCAGCAGCCGGATCGACTGCTGCAACTGGGGCGTCAGCGTCAGATGCTGGGAGAGTTTGAGTTGAAGCGTCTGTTTCATCGCGGGCGCGTGTCCACGACGTCAGAGACGGAAGTGCTCACCGAGGTAAACCTTGCGGACGTCCTCATTATAGACAATCTCGGGCGGCGCGCCGGAGGCGAGCACGCGGCCATCATTCAAAATGTAGGCGCGATCGCAAATACCGAGGGTTTCGCGCACGTTGTGATCGGTAATGAGCACACCGATGTCGCGCTCTTTCAAAAACCCGATGATCCTCTGAATATCCAGCACAGCCAGCGGATCGATGCCGGCGAAAGGTTCGTCGAGCAGTATGAAGCGTGGCCTTGTTGCAAGCGCGCGGGCGATTTCACAGCGGCGCCGCTCGCCGCCGGATAGCGAAATGGCGGGGGCGCTCGCCAGATGCGCGATCGACAGGTCCTCGAGCAGCGCGTCGAGACGGTTGGCGAGCGTGTCGGGATCGAGGTCCTGCAATTCGAGAATCGCACGGACGTTCTCCGCCACCGTCAGTTTGCGAAAGATCGACGCTTCCTGCGGCAGGTACGATAGGCCGCGGCGAGCGCGCGCATGAATTGGCAGCCTTGATAAGTCCTCGCCGTCGAGCTCGATTCTGCCGCTGTCGGCAGCGACCAGCCCGACGATCATGTAGAAGCAAGTTGTCTTGCCGGCGCCGTTCGGGCCCAGCAGCCCGACCACCTCGCCGCTTGCCACCTCGAGCGAAACGTCGTGAACGACCGTGCGTGCCTTGTAACGCTTTCTCAAATGTGCGGCCGAAAGCTTGCTCATCCGCCATCCCAACCCTACTTTGGTTGGATTTCTTCGGAGGGTTTGAGCGTCAGCGCCGGAGCGGTCTTGCGCTCGGCTCCCTTGTTGCCTTTGTTGGGAGCGCCCTCGCTTTTCGGCGAGAACACGCCCCGCACGCGGTCGGTGCGGCCAAGTTCGTCCGGCACCGCCGTCGCATCGGCGCGGCCTTCGGCTTTGAAGAATTCGGTCGCGGCGTTGTAGGAAATGTAATTGCTGCGAATTTCGTCGGTGCCGCGCTTCAAGACGGCGCGGTCGAACAACTGCAACAATTCCTTCTGACCGTCATAGTCGGCGCGCAGTGCGGAACCTTCGTAGTATTCGTCCTTGCCGTCCTGTTTCTGCCGGAACGAAATCGGATTGCCGTAAGCCACTGCCGACATCGAATTGTCCTGGTTTTGCTTGAACTCGATGCGATCTGCCTTGATGGTGATCGTGCCCTGCGTGATGATGACGTTGCCCTTGAGGGCGCCGGTGCGCTTCTCATAGTCGAAATTGCCGTCTGCCGCCGAGAAACTGATCGGCTTTTCGCGGTCGCTTTTCTCGGCAAGGGCGGGCAGAGAAACGGCGAGCGCGAGAAAGGCGACGAGCATGCGCAGAGAGGTTTTCGTGACGATCACTTGGGAAGGGATTGCGGCTGCAGCGTTCCACGTACGTTCGAATTAAGTTTTACCGTCCTCGCTTTGTTGTCGATTTCGAGCCCGACGGCGCGGATTATTCCACGCGGGTCCTCGATCGTCACTGCCTTGTCGGTGCGCGCGAGCTCGCGATCGGGCATGACATGCAGATACTCGGTGGTCACGGTGATGGGGCCGTTCGTGCCACCCCTCCCGCGAGCGGGGCCACCTTCGCGCACGGCGCGAACGTTACCAGTGAAATAGGCGTCTTCGCGGTCGCCGGTCAGCCTGCCGCGATCCGCAGTGACGCGAAACACCGGTTGGCCGGGCTCGGTCATCACCATCGATGGCGACTCGAATTCCGTGCTCTGGTCATCGCCGAAGTGGCGCGCGCGCTTGGCCGCGACCATTTGCAGCATTCGACCCTGACTGTCCAGGGTCAGCGCGCGAAAGTCCTCGATCTAAAGATCCGGATCGTGGCGCGCAGAGCCATCGCGCGGGGCGCCGGGGGTCTTCACCTGCGCATCGAGCCAATAGGTCAGCGCCGCGAGCGCGCCCAGCAGCAAGACCGGCGACCATGCAGTCGCCCGGTCGAGCATCGTGCGGGAACGTCGCGCGCGGGCGGGCATGGAGAAGCGTCACGCTACGCGGCGCGCGGCGGCGGGTCTTGCCATTGGAGCGCAGCGGGCCCTTTTCCTTGCGCGGCAAGGATCAGCTCGGCCAACTCGCGCACCGCGCCCGAGCCGCCATCGCGGTCGGTGACGTAGTGCGCATGCTCGCGTACGACCGCGGGCGCGTGCGGCACCGCCACCGCAAAACCGCACACGCGCAGGATCGGGAGATCGGGTAAATCGTCGCCGATGT
>JBPCLS010000001.1:0-20925 GCA_051003055.1 Casimicrobiaceae bacterium | reverse complement strand
TGTATGTCGAGAAGCTTTGGATCGAGGCAGCACGTGCCACTGGCGATCCTCTCTTCTTGGGACAGGCCCAGGCGGCGCGCACTCCTGTGGGGAGCGCCTCCGACGCTCCCGCGCAGGCGCTTCTGCTGCGCGCGACGATCAAGCAAAGTCAGCACGATTTCTCGGGCGCGCTCGCGGATCTCGATCGGCTGCTCGCCGCCCGCCCGTCCGACGGCCAGGCTCTGCTCACACGTGCGACGATACTGACCGTTCAAGGTCGCTATGCCGACGCGCAGCGCGACTGTGCGAAGCTCGTGCCGCTCGCCTCGTCGCTCGTCACCGCAACCTGCTTCGCCGGCGCCAGGAGTCTGAACGGCGACGCAGCGAACGCCTATTCAGGGTTGACGCAGGCGCTCGCGCGTCCGGGTGAGGCTCCCGTCGTTCGCGCGTGGGCGCTGACGCTTGCGGCCGAAATCGCCGCGCGCCGCGGCGAACTTGCGGCAGCGGAGTCCCACTTCCGCGCAGCCTTGGCGCTCGACCCGAGCGACAGCTATCTGCGTGGCGCGTACGCCGACTTCCTGCTGCTCGCCGGCCATGCGCGCGACGTGTTGCCGCTCGTAGCCAACGAAACCAAAAACGATTCCATGTTGCTGCGGTTAGCGTTGGCGGAACAGGGCTCGCCGGAGCATGCAGCCGTGTTCGCGACGCATCGCAACGAGCTTGCAAATCGGTTTGCCGCCGCGAAAATGCGCGGCGACACGCTGCATCTGCGCGAAGAAGCACGCTTTCGTCTCGAGATCGAGAACGACCCCAAGGCTGCGCTGGCGCTCGCGCAGCAGAATTGGAAAACGCAACGCGAACCGGCCGACCTGCGGGTGTTGGCCGCGGCGGCGCGCGCGGCGCGTGACGCTTCCGCGCTGAAGACTGTCGCCGACTGGATCGCCGCGACCAGGCTCGAGGACCCGGCAACGGTCGCACTGCTCGCGGGAACCGCGCCATGAAGCGGGTCGTGGTCCTCTTCCTCGGCGCCCTGCTCGCCGTGTCCGCATTTGCGCACAAGCCCAGTGATGCGTACCTGACGCTCAACCGGGACGGCGCTGCTCTGACCGGCCAATGGGACATCGCGCTGCGCGATCTCGATCTTGCTCTCGGGCTTGATGCCAACGGCGACGGCGAGATCACGTGGGGCGAAGTACGTACGCAACACGCGGCAATTGCTAAGTACGCGATGCAGCGGCTCGCCGTGTCCTCCGGGGGCGAACGATGCGCGTTGCGTGTCACCTCTCACCAGATCGACACGCATACCGACGGCGCCTACGCGGTGGTGAATCTTGCGGGAGATTGCGCGAGCGCGGGCCCGACGCTGGCGATCGACTATTCGCTGCTGCACGACCTCGACCCGCAACATCGCGGCCTGCTCAACTTCGTCGAGGCAGGCGAATCGCACAGCGTCATCTTCAGCGCCGACGCGCCACGGCAGGTGGTTGGCGGCGAGGCGGGTGGACCGCTGGCGCAGTTCTCAGCGTATGTGCGCGAGGGCGTCTGGCACATCTGGATCGGGTTCGATCACATTCTGTTCCTGTTGTCGTTGTTGTTGCCTGCCGTGCTGGTGCGACGCAATGGCGTGTGGCAGGCAGCTCCCAATTTCAGCATGTCGTTCTGGGATGTGTTCAAGATCGTGACGGCGTTCACCGTGGCGCATTCGATCACGCTGACACTCGCCGCACTGGGATTGATAACGCTGCCGTCGCGTTGGATCGAATCGGCCATTGCGGCGTCGGTGGTACTCGCTGCGCTTAACAACGTGTTCCCGGTGGTTTATCGCGGGCGCTGGGTCGTGGCGCTTTTCTTCGGTCTGGTGCATGGCTTCGGCTTCGCGGGGGCGTTGCAGGATTTGGGCTTGCCCAGAGGATCGCTCGCACTGTCTCTGGCCGGGTTCAACGTCGGCGTGGAACTTGGGCAGCTCGCAATCGTTGCAGTCTTTCTGCCGATCGCGTTTGTGGTCCGCCGGACCTGGGCTTATCGACGTGTCGTCCTGGCCGGAGGCTCTGCCGTGATCGCGGCGATCGCCGCCGTCTGGCTTACCGAACGGGCGTTCAACCTCGTGCTGTTTCCGACCGTCGCGTCAAGTTCCTTGGGCTCGTAGCGGATCGACCTGATCCGGTTACGACCACCCGGCGTGGTCAACGTGTCCATCGCTGGGCGCGAGAAGGAGAAGGCGTTTCGTTGCGCCCGCTAGTAGGCGTACAGGCCGTGCGGAGCGAAGTTCGCGTGGCCCTTGCTGAAGATGCGGCTGCCCCGCGTGAATTCGAGCGCGAGCACGTCCGCGCCATTCCACGTGTCGAACCGACCCACGAACGTCTTCACGTACGACGTGAGGTTCAGCTGTCGAACCCATGAGCTCTGCAGCGGCATCCAGTCGTAGATACCCGGCGAAATCGCTGACCACTGGCCATCGGGCGCACGACGGAAAGATGTCCTTCCGCCCATCCCCGTTGAAGTCACCGAAGCGGAGCTGAGCGAAGGGCACCGCGAAGGTCCCAAGCGAGCGCCAGTCGCCCGTCACCGCGGCTACCGTGCGCGAACATGTTGTTCGCCACCAGCGCACCAACGATCGGATTGCCGCGAACTTTGATTGCGTTTCCTTTCGTGTATTGGAAAGCGTTGTGTCATTTCGAAGAATTCACCAGCTTGACCGCAGCCAAGGTGGTAGTAATTCAACGTCTCGTTGCAGTATGTCGTCCCATGTACGTCGAACTGGTGCGTATAGAAGCTCTCGTAGACAGGGTAGCTTTCGTGGAATCCGCCGCCTCCTGACAGCCGCGCCCGAGTGTCCGCCGCGGTTTCGGGTTGGTCGAGGTCCCCCGCGGCTACTTACAACCGATCGGCCCGGGGCGAGACGCAGAGCCCGCTCGACCCGCGACCGGCTACCATAGCGCCCGCCCTACCGATTCTCCCACCAGCCGCTCGCCTTGGCGTCCTCTTTTCGCCTCCCGTTCCGCCGTGTCGCCGTGCTGTGCGGACTTGCGATCGTCGTCGGCGCGCCGGTCGCGTTGCTCTACGGGCCGTCTTTCGGGCGGAAGGACGAACCCCGCGTCGAGGCGGTGGCTACGTCGGTCGAATCCGAGCCGCCAATCGGCGCCATCGACACGCCTGCGGGCGAAGCCCTGTTCTCGCGAACGCTCGACATGAGCGGTTGGGCGCTCGATCGCAAAGGGGTTCGGGAGGTAAACGCGAAGTTGCCCGACGGCACGATCGCCGCTGCGTACGGCCTGCCGCGGCCGGATGTCGCCGCCGTGAAGGCGCAATATCCGCGCGCGGAGTCGTCCGGATTCGCGTTGCAGCGGACTCTCGAGGCACGGCCGATTCGCGTTCCGTTCGACGTCGTTGCCACGAATGTCGATGGCGTTTCTGCCGTGCTCGGCCGGCGAAGCCTGATTCCGCCCGAGGCGCTGCGACTTTGGGCGGCGTGGAGTCCGCGTGCGGGCTCGGCCGCCTTTCATTTCCTGATGGCAACCTCGGGCGTGACGAAGGGCGGGGCGGCCGAAGTGGATACGCTCTATCGAGGTTACGCATCGGCAACCCAGCGCATCGGAATCGCCGTGCCGATCCTGTATCTGCGCACGACGCGCGGGCGGACCGCCGACTGGACGTTCGATCCCGATTTCGACACGACCCGGAATTGCCGCGACCGCCCGATGGCCGACGACGCGCTGAACGGCGTGCTTCGCTATGCCGTGGACAAGCGATTGCCCGTGCAGCTGATCCTCAACGGCGGGATCTGGGCGGACGCCACGTGCAATGCACCCGACTGGGACCTGAACGATTATCTCGAGGAGGACCCGCGCAACTGCCAGTGGACGCAGGACGACCGGGTGCCGCCCGACGATTTCCTCAAGAACCTCGCCGGATCGACGCCCTCACCTGAGCTCGCGCGGTCGCTGACGTTGAACGTCTACGCGCGCGAAGTGCGCCGCTACAAGCGACGGAATCTGCAGGCCGCCGCGCGCCGAATCGCGGAGTTCGCGCGTGAGCACCCGGCACTATTCGTCGGCGTGAATCTCGACTCGGACACGTACCTGAATCCGTTCTTCGAGCAGCGCGAGTGGTTCGATTACCACCCGGACACGCTACGCCAGTTCCGCGAGTGGCTGCGTGGCGACGGGCCGTATGCGGGACGCGGCGCCAACGGCGTTCCGGACCTGCGCGCGTTCCGGCGCGCGAAACCACTCTCGCTGGTGGACGTCAATCGTCTCGCGAACGCGCAATGGAAGCGTTGGCAGGACGTCGAGCCCCCGCGACGCTTCCCGGGCTCACAGCATCAGCCCGCGGCGAGCGGACAGCCGCCCGTGTGGGACGATCCCTGGTATCGCAAATGGGACACGTTCCGCAAGCACCTGGTCGCGCTGCACTACGACGAGCTCGCGCGGTGGACGCACGAAGCGGGGATCCCCAAGGATCGCATCTTCACGGCGCAAGGCTTCGTGGCGCCCGAAGCGGATGTCAGGCCGTTCGCGGTGCGCATCGCCAGTGCCGGCCAGAACTACGATTCCGGCGGCGTATCGATCGAGGGCTCGATCCCGCGCGCAGGGCATCTTGGCGCGATCCTCTACGGGCCCGCGGCCGAGAACCGCGTTCGCATGGAGCATCGGCATGGCTTGTTCGCGACATTCGCGCGGATGGACCCGGGCTGGGCGGTCGTCGAATCGAACACGGCGGACCTCAAGCGGCCTGAGCAGTATCCGACGTACGCGCAGGCATATCGCGCGTTTCGCGACCTGTTCAACTACGACGCGCGGCAGGTGTCACTGATGGCGTGGAACGGCTCGAATGGCATCTTCGCTGGTCAGCCGGATTACGTGTCGTATACGTCGTGGCGCAACACGCCGGCGGAGGAGGCGATGCGCGACCATCTGGTGTCGCACGCCGGGTTGCCGCTCGGATCCCGATTGTGGACGTTTGGATCGGCGCAGCATGCCGATGACGACGGGTGGACGGTGGAGGGTGGATCGTTGCAAGCGCAACGTACGCGATTGGTCGTCACGCCGGGTGCTGACCGCGTCTCGCTACTGTCGCCAGCCGATCAGGTGATTCGGAAGCCAAACGCATCCGCGCTGGTGGTGGGTGTCGCTCCGGGCGCCGTTCGTCGGATCGAGGTGTGGGCGGAAGCGGCGCCGGGGAGCGGGTGGTTGCGGATGGGCGACGGCGACGAGGGTTCCTGGAAAATGCATGCCGCCGGTGTGGAGATGGCATTGCAATGGCCCACCGGCTGGCCTGACGACGCGATTGCCGAGCGTCTACGAATCGTTTTGGCGCCGGCAATGCCCGATCGGGCGGTGACCGTGGATCGCGTGGCCCTCATCGGCCACAGCGGCCGCTAGCTCTTCTGTACTAATAGTGTAGGAAGCAGCCCCCGCCAGGTGGGCCATCTCGAACTTTGGTATCGGCTTGACGGTGATGTCGAAGTCCTGCCCGCCGATATTGCGGGTGAGCATGACGCTTGCAGGCAGCACTCCGATCCGGGCGAGTTCCTGAACGTAGTCGTCGATTACCGAGATCGAAAGGGCGGCGCCGGCGGTGGCGCCACCTAGGTCGATTGCCATGGTCGTCCTTCCAGCCCCGGCTTGCCGGTGCGCGTATAAATTCCATGTTGAAGCGCAACCATGCGGCTGCCGATCAGATTGAAGTCGTCGTCGTTGCGCATGAGTAAAAGCGTACGCGGGCAAGAGCGTCGTTACGCTCCGAGCTGCGCATACGTCGCCGCCAGCACTTCCGCCGCCTGTGCTTCCAGTGTCGGTTCCTTGATCGTGATTCGCCACAACGTGCGCGGGTCGTCCGGGTCGGTGAGCGTGGCCGAGTGCAGCAACGATGCGTTGTCCCAGACGACGACATCGCCGACGCCGTATTTGAGGCGCAACTGATATTTCGGCTGGGTCGCATGCACCGCCAAATCGTCAAGGAGCGCGCGGGCCTCGTCGTCGGCCATTACGACGATCCCGAAAGAGCTCCCGGACACGGCGTACAGCGCTTTGCGTCCGGTGACCGGATGCGGGCGCACGATCCGGTGTGTGATCAACGGCATCTTCGCCTTCTGTTCCTCGGTCAAGACCGACGCGACGGTTCGGCTTGCTTCGTCTTGATCGTTGCGGTTGCCGTAATGGTGGATCGCGACCAGCGACTCGATGCGCTGCTTCATCGCGGCGGTCAAGTCATCGTACGCGGCGTACTGGTTGGCGAAAAGCGTATCGCCGCCCAGCTTTGGCACAAGGATCGAATAGAGTGTTGTCGCCCGCGCCGGGACCGCCAGGTAGGAATAGTCGGTGTGAAAATACGAGCCCGCGTCCGCGAGACCTGTGGGCTGCCCATCCTTTTTCACGTTCGAGAGAATCAGAATGTTCGGATCCTCCGGATGATGGAACTGATCGATCACATGCGGTTCAGGCGGCCCGAAGCGGCGCGCGAAGCCGGCGAACTGGCTGGCGGTAAGCCGTTGCTCGCGTAACACCAGTACCTGTCCGGCAAAGAACGCATCCTCGAGTTCTGCGAAGGCGGCCTCCGATAGCGGCCGCGAGATGTCGATATCGGGGGACTCGAGCCCGAAGCCGTCGCAAAGTGGCGAGAGTTTCAGCATGCCTCCTCCCAAGTGCGAACCGGTCCTATAGTTACTTCAAGAATTCCGGCGAGATGAGCTGCGGGAGAAACAGGATGATCTCCGGCCATACAATGGTCGCCGCGAGCACCGCGAGCATAGGCAGCAGCATGATCGTCACGTCTTTCAGCACGTAGACCATTCGAACCTTCGCGATCGCGCACGAAATCATCAAACACAGACCGTACGGCGGCGTCACCAATCCGAACGCCAGCGATATGATGCCGACCATCGCGAAATGCACCGGATCCATATTCACCGCGCGCGCAAGCGGTTCGAGAATCGTCCCGACGATGATGATCGCCGGTATCGCGTCTAGGAAGCAGCCGACGACGAGAAAGCAGAAGGCAATGAAGAACCCCGTCCCGGTTATGCCCATCCCCCAACTCCCAACTCCGGCGAGCAACGCTTTCGGAATCTGATAATAGGCGAGCAGCCAGCCGAACGCGCTGGCGGTGCCGACGCAGAACAGCGCGACCGCCGCCAGCTTGCCGGTGTCGGCCAGCGCGTCGTAAAGCGCGCGCGAACTCATTTCGCGATAAAAGAAAATCGACAGCACCGCCGCATAAAGAACGGCGATTGCCGCCGACTCGGTTGCCGTGAACCATCCGAATACCTTGCCGCCGATGATGATCACCGGCGTCATCAGCGCCGGGACCGAGACGGCGAGCGCTGCCACGACTTCCCGGAATGTCGAACGGGGGTATTTCGGATAATTGCGCAGCTTCGCGTAACCGTGGACGGTCGCCATTTGCACCAAGCCAAGCAACAGCCCGGGAATAATGCCAGCGAGGAATAACGCGCCAATGGAGACCGTCAAGGTGCCGCCCCATACGATCATCAGGATAGACGGTGGAATGATGACCGCGAGCACCGCGGAGACCGCCGTGATCGCCACCGAGAAGCTCAAGTCATAACCTTCCCTCACCTGCGCGTTGATGAAAATTTTCCCTTGGCTCGCCGCGTCCGCGGTCGACGACCCGGAAATTCCGGCGAAGAAGATCGACAACACCACGTTGACCTGCCCAAGCCCACCCGGAAAGTGACCCACCAACGCCCTAGAGAGTCGGACCAACCGGTCGGTGATGCCGCCGGCGTTCATCAAATTGGCGGTGAGTAGGAAGAAAGGGACGGCGAGCAGAATGAACGAGTTATAGGACTTGAACGTCTCGTTGAAGATGATCATCGGGGATAGGCGATCTTCGAACAGCATGACCGGCAGACACGCCAGACCCAGAGCAAATGCGACCGGTACCCGCAGAAACATCAACCCGAAAAAAACACCGAACAGCACGACCGCAGCCATCGCGGGTGAGAATGCGACACCGCCCATCATGCTGGCGGCTCCTCGGAGAGCGTCCGTAGATCTTGGAGGAACCGTTCCCCCAGGAATAAGACCCAGGTCAAGCCACTTAACGGCCAAGCGATGAAGATGTAGGTCATCGGCATTTCAGCGAGTTCGGAATCCTGGTGCCACCCGAATTGCACGAACTTGACGCCGTACCAGATGAACACGAGCGCAAACAGCAACACGAAGACGCTGGTGACAATACGCAGCAGCGCGTTGGGCTTCGGCTTCAACTCGGGCCACAGGTCCACATCGAAGTGCGCGCCGTCGCGGATGCCGATCATCGCCCCCAGCATGATCATCCAGATAAAGAGAAAGCGCGCCATTTCCTCAGTCCAGATGTAACTCGGAATGAGCTGGGTAAACCGCGAGAAGATCTGCAGGCTAACCGGAATGATCAAAATCGCCACGGAGGCAACCAGCAGCCAATTCAGAACCCGGTAGTAACCGTGAATGAATTTGCGCATCACCATTCCTGTGCGGGCCTATTGCGGTCGTGCGACGCGCATGCCGGCTCCGCATGCGGTCGCGATACAAAAAAAGCCCGGCGGAAGAGGTCATCTTCCGCCGGGTCCGTCACTCCACTTACATTGAGTTGATTTTCGCGAGCAGCGCTTCGGCGCCGATTTCCTTGGCGTAGTCCGCCATCACCGGGTCGACCAGTTTTTTCAACTGCGCGCGCTCGGTGAACGGGATCTTCTTGAGTTTTCCGGCTTTCTCCATCGCGTCGAGCTTGGCCGCATCCTCGCTCGATTCCACCTGCCGGCCGTAGACGCCAGCCTCTTTGCCTGCCTTGAGAATCGCGGCCTGCAAGTCGGCGGGCAGCTTCTTGAACGTCTTCCCGGAAAAGCACAGCGGCCGGATCGTGATCGCGTGTTCGGTCATATTGAGATTCGGCCCGACTTCGTAGAACTTCATTTGCTCGACGCCTGCCGCCTCGTTTTCACCCGCCTGGATGACGCCATTCTGAATCGCGTTGTAGACCTCGTTGTAAGCGATCACCGTCGGCGACATGCCCGTTGCCGCGAAGGTTTTGCTCCAGATGGGCGCTCCCTGCACACGTACTTTCAGTCCTTTCAGCTCGGCCATGTTGCGCGCCGGCTTGTTGGCGAAGACGTTGCGCGTTCCGCCGCCGGCGTAGCCGATCAACATGACGTCGGCCTTCTGCGAAATCTCGTCCGCGACAGGCTTGAGCGTGTCGGCGTCGAGCACCTTGTTCCAGTGATTCAAATCGCGAAATAGAAACGGCGCGTCGATAAACGGCGCGGCCTTGGAGAACGTGGACATGTGCGCGGGCGATACGATCGCGTAGTCGACCGAGATGCCCTGATTCATGAAGGCGAAGTAGTCTTTTTCGAGTCCGAGCTCGCTGTTCTTGTGCAAGACGAAGTCGATCGGCTTGCCGTAGTACTGCTTGACCAGTTGCTCGAACTTCACGAGCGCCTTGGTAAACGCGTGATCGTCGTTGAATTGCGAGGCGCCGTGCAGCGTGATCGTCTGCTGGGCGTAGGCGTTACCGGCTGCTGCGAGCCCGAAGATGACCAGGCCGCACAACAAAGTGCGAATCGAATTGTGCATGTTTCGGATCCTCCGTAGGTTTTTGGGGCGGCCAGACGCGTTCTCGCGCTAACTAGAGACGAAGACGCGCGGTTGGTCAAGTGGCCCGATCAATTGAACCGCGGCGGGCGCGCCGTGTCAATGCGATTTTCCCGTTGTGCTATGCACCATTCAAGGAATTCCGCTGCGGTTTTCCCGACGTGCGACGATCGCCGCGGCACGCTCCGAAGCGGGGTACGGTCCCGCGGACAAAATCGCGCTACCGCTACAAGGAAGCGTGGATGTCTATCGCGCGATCAGGACCAGTGCAATCGCCAGCGCGACCAGCGCGATCACGCCCACCACGGAGACCAGCGCCAGCATCGTATGCCGGGTTTCGCTCTGCGATACGATCAGCTCGTCGACAAGCTCGGCGACCTGCGAATCGCTGACGGGAGACGGCTCGGGGGTGGTTTCGGTCGGCGCGGCCGCGTCCGGACGCTGTTCGGGAACTTCGATCGGCAAGATCATCGTGAATTTCATCACGGGCAGCGTACGATGCGAGCGCGTTTCCCAGACCTTGACCCGCTTGCCGGCGCGGATGTCGTGCACTAGACCTGCGGTCTGCGTTCTGGAGACGCGCTCGCCCGCGTCGACGAAGAATTTCGTCGGCAGCCGGCCGCTGATGGCCACCCGCAGCAACGCGTCGAACTTTTCCTCCGCCATCGCGATGTTGATCTGGAACTTGGCCGGCGTATGCTCGGAAGCTCCGTTGGACTCGCCCACATAGACCAGCGAGCCTATGGCGCTCTTGCCGTTGCGCTCGCCATTGGTGGTCCGCCGGCGCACGCGCAGGACGCCGCCCAGCGCATCCAGCTTTCCCCCGTGCGTGAGCTCCAGTGTCTCACCCTCCGCGAGTACCACCCTCATGACGAGGATGGTGTCGTTGCTATCCTCGATGACCAGCCGTGCTTTGGTCGGCCGGAACTCCACGAGCGGCATGCGTAAACCCACTCTTTCTGGCCGGGCGCCAGCGTTGCGCCGACAGCACGGTGCGTGGATCTTGAAGGTTTTTTAGACGGAGACGGGCACCCGTACAGGCGCCCCCGTCCGCTGCGCGGGCTACATTTCCGATATCCCCAAATCGTAGCCAGCGCCCGCTGAATTCTAAGGCATCGCTCCCGGGCTGACGGGCTAGCCCGACCGGCGGTGGCGCGCCCGCGATGTCGAAAAGGTCGCAGTGTGCCCGATGTTGTCGTGGTCGACTTGTGTCGTGCAGCGCCGTTGGGTCGGGCGGCGGCGGGAAGCCGCGGTGGTCGTGGGATAATCGCCGCGCAATCCGGCAGGCTGCTGGCCGCGACATTTCAGCCTTCGTCGCGCATCCCAAATATTGCCCGTTGCTCCTCGTTGATGACTACCGCTGCACACGACCGATTGGCGAATTCGCCGCTCTTGCAGCGTGCGCCGATTTCGCGCTCGCACGCTGCGATCGCCTACTGGCTTCTGGCGGTTTGTGCGCTGGTTTTTGTCGCCGTCGTCGTCGGTGGCGTCACGCGCTTGACGCACTCCGGCCTTTCGATCACCGAATGGCAGCCCATTGCCGGCACCTTGCCGCCGCTGTCCGCGGCCGATTGGGAAGAGACGTTTGCCAAGTACCGCGCCACCCCCCAGTACCGGCAGGCGAATGCGGGCATGAGCCTCGCGGAATTCAAAACCATATTCTGGTGGGAGTACGTGCACCGCTTGCTCGGGCGGCTCATCGGCCTCGCGTTCCTGGTGCCATTCGCGTGGTTTGTCCTGCGCCGGCAAGTTCCGCACGGTTACAGCTTGGCGCTCGGGCTCATATTTGTCCTCGGTGGAGCGCAAGGCGCTCTCGGCTGGTACATGGTGCAAAGCGGGCTTATCGATGAGCCGCGCGTATCGCAATTTCGGCTGACCGCGCACCTCGGGCTCGCTTTTGTGATATTTGCGGCAATGTTCTGGTGTGCGCTGTCGCTGCTGTATCCGCGGCGTACTCCGAAGCCTGGCCTCGATGCGCGGTCGGCGCGGCGCTGGGGATTCGGAGTCGTGGCGCTCGTATTCGGCATGGTGCTCTCAGGCGGGTTGGTGGCCGGCATCGGAGCGGGGCGGGCGTACAGCACGTTTCCGCTGATGAACGGCTACGTCGCGCCGCCGGAAATCTTCATGCTAAAGCCGTGGTGGACGAATTTTTTCTACAACATGGCCACCGTCCAGTTTGACCATCGCGCGATCGCGTGGCTGCTGGCGCTCACCGTACCGGTGTTGTGGTGGAAAATTCGCCGGGACAGGAACGCTTCGCCGCGGGCGCGCCATGGCGTGCACTGGCTTCTCGCAATGCTGGCGATCCAGGTTGGGCTCGGCATCGCGACGCTCGTGAACGGCGTACCGCTGCACCTGGCGGCTTTGCATCAGGCTGCGGCGCTGGTGCTATTCGCGTGCGCGCTCCACGTCGCGCACGCGCTGCGCTGATCCACGCCTTCAGCGCCGGCCGATGCCGGTCTGCAATCGGCATTGCATGAGTGCGGGATAACAGCGATGATATGCGGTTCCGCTTTTGCGCCAGTCAAATTCCTCAAGGATCCCATGGCCGAACTTCGCTCTCTCGACGAACCGCTCTCCGACACCGAGTTGGACGAACTCGAGACTTTTCTTGCTTCCGACGCTGTTCCGCAGGATTGCATGGACCTCGAAATGCTGGACGGGTTTTTAGCGTCGATTGTCAGCGGTCCGGACGCCATCCAGCCGTCCGAGTGGCTTCCTCACGTATGGAGCGACGGCGGCAGGAGCAACACACCGGCGTTTACCAACAGCGAGCAAGCGCAGCGCATCATGGGTCTCATGCTGCGGCACATGGTAGGAATCCAACGGACGCTTGGGGAGTCCCCGACGCGCTTCAAACCGCTTCTGTATCTGCCGGAAGAGAAAAAACCCGCCGAGAAAAGCGAACGTCAGCCGCCGGAGGGAACTGCGTGGTGCGAGGGCTTCATGTCGGGGGTCAAGCTGCGCGACGAAGAATGGCAGGCGCTCTACGATGCTCCGGATGCGCGGGACTGGATTTTCCCCATTGAAGCGCTGGCGTTCGGCGAACAGGATCCCGAATTCGCCGAATGGATCGACGATCGCGAGAAACGCGCAAGCCTAGTCGAAGAGCTCGCCGTGGCGAGCGTACTTATCTATCGCTTTTGGCAGGATCGCAGGCGCGCGACGGAAGTACGCGGCGGCGGTTCACGCCGCGAGTTAGCGGAAATTGCGCGTAAATCGCGGCAACGGCTACATTGACGGCGAAATGCCGTCAACACCTTAAAGGTGCTGAGTTTTTGCGTCGGCGACTGCCGAGTCGCCGGAGAGCGAACTACGATGCAGAAGCTCGGGATGACGTTGCAGAAAAGCGCGCACATAAGAACATAGCGGGACGACGTCCAGCCGTTCTTCGTCGGCGTACGCGAGCGCTGCGCGAACCAGCTCGCCAGCGATCCCTCTGCCGCGCGCCTCAACCGGTACTTCGGTGTGGATCATCTGAAGCTCATGGCCGGACCGGCGATAATCCGCGCGGCACAGTTTTCCCGCAACCGTTGCTTCAAATCGCTGTGCAACGATATTGTGGCGGACATCGATTGGCAGCAGGTATTGCATCTCCGTCAACCCTTGGCAGGAAGAACGAATAGTACCCTACATAGCCGATTGAGGGGCGGCAGCGGAGGTAGCCAATCGCTCCGCCCTTTCGTGCGCTCCGCGCGCTTTCTCGCGTAGCCGACGGAGCTGCGACCGCCATTGCTCCGGGTGCAACACCCGCAACGCGAGCGCGCAGAGCGCGACACCGGCGGCCGCGTCGGCAAGCACGAACGCCCCCAATCCGCGAATGAACGGGACCGCACCGAACGCCACCAATACCGCCCCAAGGGGCAGCGCTAACGCAAACAACCAGAGTGCACGGCTCCACCACTGCTTACGCATGCTTTTAATCTCCTATCGTCGTCTGCGATTTTTAAACCAATTTTTTAAACGCGAACGACGCGGTCGTTCAGGATGCGAACTCGATCGCCGACGCGCAAATCGCCTTCACCCACTTCGGTGAACGACAACGTCGCGCCGGAATCCAGGCGTACGGTCACGCGATAGCGGTCGCGTTGGTTGGACCGCTCGATCTGATTGCCGAGCAGCGCGCCGCCGATGGCGCCCGCGATGGTGGCTATCGTGTTGCCGCTCCCGCTGCCGATCTGATGCCCAAGCACGCCTCCGGCAACACCACCGAGGATCGAGCCGACGCCTACGGGCGAATTGGACCCGTGGCGAAACATATCGATCGATTCGACAACGCCGTATTCGACGCGCTCACTACGTAGGGGCGGAGAGGCATAGACCGGCGGGTTGTACACCCCCGCGGGCGTGTAAATGTACTCCGGGGATACCGCGCAACCTGCCAGCAGCACTGCTACCGTAATCAGCGCCATACTCAGTACGCGGAAATTCATGTTCACCTCCGTCATGAATCTCGCCCGAAATTTTGGCTCATTCGATTCATCGCGTCAGTCCTCATTGAAAGACATGGTGGATTTGACGTACTGTAAGAGTTGCAATTCGCCGCGGGCATCAGTCCCACGGCGAATCGCGTGTCCGCCGCTGTCCGACACGGAGCGTTGTCCAGGGCGCGGGCGCAGAATCCTTTCAGCGGGCGCAGAAGACGACAGCCGCTGACGCGGTGTCGTCCGATCCTCGCGCGTGACAAGCGTCAGTTCGCAAGCCCCTCGACCTTCATCACTTCGGAAACCTTAGAGCGCGCTCCAACGCGGGCCAAATACTCCTTCAGCGCCGGCCATGGTTCGAGTTTGACGCCGACGGACGGACTCCACCGCAATATGGTGAACATGTAGGCGTCTGCGACGCTAAAATTGTTACCCAGCAGATAGTCGCGGCCTTTCAAGTGTTTGGTCAGATATGCGAATCGCTCGCCGAGTTTTTTCTTCACCATCTCCTTATATTCATCCGGCGTCGCGGGATTGAAGAACGGCGAGTACTGCTTGTGTAACTCGGACGAGACGAAGTTGAGCCACTCCTGCAGCCGGTAGCGTTCGAACGTGCCCGCTGCCGGTGCGAGCCCCGTGTCGGGTTTTTGATCGGCGAGGTATTGCACGATCGCCGAAACTTCGGTCAGGCGTTCGCCGTTGTCGAGCCCGAGCAGTGGGACCGAACCTTTGGGATTGATCGTGTAGTAGTCGACGCCGGCCTCGGTTTGATGGGTCTTCAAGTCGACCTTGACCAAATCAGCAGCGATTCCGGCTTCGGCCAGAACGATGTGCGGCGCCAAGGAACAGGCGCCGGGAGCGTAGTAGAGTTTCATGCGATTCTCCTTGGGTTACGAGTGAGGCGCCGGTACATGGCGCGAGATCCCTATGTTGATCCTTGACAGCGATGGGATAAAGAGCGCCATAATCGATAGTTTGTTGCATTTTGCGCAACAATACCCACCCCATCGACCGCTTTCAAGTCATCACCGCGTTCGTCAGAGTCGTCGAGACCGGCAGTTTTGTCCGCGCCGCCGACCGCCTGGACGTCTCAGTGTCCGCGATTTCGCGGCAGGTGGCGGAGCTCGAGGCACATCTCGACGCCCGGCTGTTACACCGAACTACACGCCGCTTGAGCTTGACCGAAAGCGGTCGTGCTTTCCACGAACGTTGCCTGCAATTGCTCGCCGACCTGGACGAGGCGGAGCAATCGGCGAATGCGGGCACCGTCAAACCGCGCGGCACGTTGCGCCTGACTTGCTCGGTGACGTTTGGCGCGCGCCATCTCGCAGCGGCCATCGCCGACTACTTCGCCCGCTATCCGCAACTGCGTTTCGACATCGAGCTCTCCGACCGCGCAACCGACCTGATCGATGAAGGCTTCGACGTCGCGGTGCGGATCGGCGCTATCGGCAGCACGAATCTCGTGGGGCGCAAGGTCGGGGAAACGCGTCTCCTCTGCGTTGCTGCGCCGTCGTATCTCGCGCGGCATGGCGAGCCCCGCCGGCCCGAAGATCTCGCCAAGCATCTTTGCCTGACCTACGAGTATTCGGCAAACAGGTACGTCTGGCCGTTTCGCGACGCGCAAGGCCGCGAACGCAATGTCCGGATCGCGGGCCCCATCCATGCCAACCACGGCCGCTTCCTCGAAGCGCTCGCGGTCGCGGGGGTGGGGGTCGCCTACGAGCCCGATTTCATCGTCGGGCCCGACGTGCGCACAGGACGCGTCGTCCCTCTGCTGCGCAAGTTCCAGGCGCCGCCCTCCAGCATCTATGTCGTGTATCCGAGCCGGCGTCACCTCTCGGCAAAAGTGCGGACATTCGCGGACTTTCTCTCCGAGCGCTTCGCGCAACCCGAGTGGACACTGGCAGGCTAGCGCCAGCGGAAACGGCTCGGCGCGCGTAGGATTGCGAAACGCGTTGACCGCAACCGTCACGATTCCGTTACCGGTTTTGTCTTCGCGACGAGAACGGAGAGCAAGCGTGCTGACGCGTTGGGTGACCGCGGCGTATCTCGTCTATCTCGCCGCGCCGATCGCGCTGCTTCTTGTAGGTTCCTTCGGCGAGTTGTGGCTCAACACCCTGTTGCCGACGGGGATCACCGGGAAGTGGTACGTCGAGGTTGCGGCGGACGGTAGCTTTCGGCGGGCGTTCATCTCGAGTCTCATCGTGGCCACGGCCACTTGCGGCGCTTGCCTCGCGCTGGGACTGCCGTTGGCTTATGCGTTGTTCCACGCGCCGAACCCGCGGATCCGCGCACTGGCACGCGCGTTGTATCAATTGCCGGTCGCGCTACCCGCGTTGGTGCTCGCCTTCGGATTCATTCTCGTCTTCTCCTCGGACACGTTGCCGTGGCTGGGCAGCATCTGGCTTCTCGTCGCCGGGCATATCGTTTTCACGCTTCCCTACTTCTTGCAGGCGGTGACCGCGGATATGCAGCGGCTCGACCTACTTAACCTCGAAGCGGCGGCCGAATCGCTCGGCGCCACAATGCCGCAACGTTTCTTTCATATCATCGTGCCTGCACTCAAGCATTCGATAATGTCCGGCCTGATCGTGGTGGCAGCGCTGTCGGTCGGTGAGTTCCAATTTTCCAACCTAGTCGCGGGGTTTCTCAATCGCACGTATCCGGTCGTTCTGCTCCAGGCGTTTTACGGCGCGACGGGATTCGCCTGCGCGGCGACGGTCATCCTGCTGTTGCTGGCGCTGACCGCGTCGGCCGCCGGGACGCTCTCCGCAGGCAGAAAAGCGCGGCTCGCCCTACCGGCGCAATGACACCCGCGGTCGCACTGTCGGACGTGTCGTATCGTTACCCTGGAACCCGCGCGGGGGTCCAGAATATCGACTTGACGATTGCCCCCGGCGAGCTCGTCGTGTGCATCGGTCCTTCCGGATGCGGGAAAACCACGCTGCTGCGGTTGATCGCGGGCTTCCTGCGCCCCGATGCGGGACGAGTGCTCTTGGGCGGTGACGATGTCACGCGCGCCGCCGTGCGCGAACGCGAATGCGGCGTCGTCTTCCAGTCGTACACACTTTTTCCGCAGATGCGCGTTTGGGAAAACGTCGCCTACCCGTTGCGCGTACGTAACGTGGCGCTGGGCAAACGCCGGGAGCGCGCGCTTGACATGCTCGGCGTCGTCGGCCTCGCCGATTTGAGCGAGCGGCTGCCGGCGAACTTATCCGGCGGGCAGCAGCAACGGGTCGCCCTTGCGCGCGCACTTATTTTCAAGCCGCGCGCACTGCTGTTGGATGAACCGCTATCGGCGCTCGACGCGGCGACGCGTCTCTCGATGCGCGAAGAAATCCGGCGCGTCCAGAAGGCGCAGAACATCGCGGCGCTACTGATTACGCACGACCAGGACGAAGCACTTTCCCTTGCCGACCGGGTCGTCGTATTGCGTGAAGGTCGTTTGGTCCAGAACGGTACGCCGCACGCGATTTACGATCGCCCGGCGGATGCGTTCGTCGCCGAGTTCGTCGGTCAAGCGAATCTGCTCGACGGCGTGACGACGGGCCCCGATAGCGTCGAGACGACGATCGGCCGCATTGCGATGCCGCCGCATGGGTATGCGCGGGGCGCCGCGATTCGACTCCTCGTGCGGCCGGAACGGGTCGAACCCTTGTCCGCGACCGCAGGTGCCGCCGGCGTCGACACCAATATCTTTCTGGTTCGGGTGCTGCGCGATGCATTCTTCGGCGCGACGCGCCAGGTCGAACTTGCCGTCGGAGACGGCGTCTTGAAGCTGCAAACCCCGATGCGCGGCGCTATCGAGCGCGTGCGCATTCCTCCCGAAGCGGTGCAATTGCTTCCTCTCTCATAGAAGGAGTTTTTATGATCAAGCTCAGCCGTTGGCTCATCAGTTGGCTCATCGCTGCAGGATTCATCGCCTGCGCGGCAAATGCATCCGCGCAGACCGTACTCGACTCATCCGAGCTCTATCCCGGGGAGAAAGCGCTCTACGAAGCTGCGAAAAAGGAAGGTCTGGTCGTCAGTTTCGACACGGGACCTACCTGGGCTAACTGGGCGGCGCAATTCGCGGCGTTCAAGAAGCGTTACCCCGACGTCGAGATCGTCTACAACGACTTGGGATCGGCGGCGACGGTCATCGCGTTGGAGAAAGCGCGCAACCGTCCGCAGGCCGACACTGCCTACTATTTCGCAGCGTCGGGGGTCGACGCGGCCAAAAAGGGCGTCGTCGCCCCGTTCAAGCCGGTCAACTTCGACAAGTTGCCCGCGGTCTTTCGCGAGCCGGACGGCAAATGGTTCACGATCCACACGCTGACGGTCGCGTTCGTCGTCAATACCAAGCTCGTCAAGAACGTTCCGCAATCGTGGGCCGATCTATTGAAACCTGAGTACAAGAACTCGATTGTGTATCTCGACCCGCGATCGACCGGTGTGGGGCAGGTGCTGACGTTCGCCGCGAACTTCGCCACCGGCGGCGACATGAATAACGTGCAGCCGGGTCTTGACTATCTCGGCAAGCTGCACCAGTCCGGCAACGTGCTGCGCGTGTTGGGCACGACCCCATACGCACAATTCGTCAAAGGCGAGATCCCAATCTGGATCTCGTACGAAAACGATGGCTTGAAGGCCAAGCATACCGACGGTCTGGGCGACGCGGTCGCGGTCGTCATTCCGAAAGAAGCCTCGGCGGCCGCCCCCTACGGCATCAGCCTCGTGGAAAAAGGGCCGAACCCGAACGCGGGAAAGCTGTGGCTCAATTTCACGATGACCGATTTCGGCCAAGGCATTTTCGCGCAGGGCTTCGTCCGTCCGTCGGTGCCGGGCGTGAAGTTGCCCGACAGCGTCGCGGATAAATTGCCGGCGGCGCCGCAGGTCAAGCCGCTCGACGTGCAGGCGGCCGCGGCGAAGAAAGCCGAGATCGACGCGGGTTGGGCAAAGGCCACCGGGACGCGGTGAGCGAAAACGGCGGTCAACCAGTGGCAAAGAGCGCACGCCAATACCCCTGACGAGCGCCGCCGGAATGCGTCCGCAAATCTACGGTGCGCTCGCGGCACCTGCGCTCGTGGTGTTGGCGCTGTTTTTCGCGCTGCCAGTCGCCGCGATTTTCGTCGATGCCTCGACCGGCGGCGGCAGCGCCTTCACCCGGGTGTTCGCGTTGCCGCGCTTCTGGAATTCGCTCGCGGGCAGCGCGCTGCTGACCTTGGTAGCCGTCATCCTCTCGACGTCCGTCGGTGTGGCCGTTGCGTTGCATTTGTCGCGCCTGGAGCCTCGGCGGCGTACCTTGCTCGCGTTTGCGATCGCGCTGCCGCTCACCTTTTCCGGACTCATCGTTGCGTACGGTTTTATTCTTACCTATGGCCGCGCGGGCTTTGTCACGCAATTGCTGGCGATGGCAGGACTCGACGCCGCGGTCATCGGCAAGGCAATCTTTACTCCAGCGGGGCTCGCCTTCGCGTCGTCGTACTACCTGATTCCGCGCGTGGTCATGTCGTTGCTGCCGGTGTTCGTCAACTTCGATCGCGCGCAACTCGCCGCCGCCGAATCCCTTGGCGCGACGCCACGCCAAGCGTTCCTGCACGTGATGCTGCCGCACATCGCTGCACCGGTGATTGGCTCGGCGTGTTTGATTGGCGCCGTCGTATTCGGCGCGTATGGGACCGCGCTGGCGCTCGTCGGGACCAACCTCGACATTCTTCCGCTGCAGCTCTATACGTTGATTTCGGACAGTGGGAGCGACTTTCCCGCCGCCGCGGCGCTTGCGTTGCTGATCACCGCGACGTGTTCGACGATCATGATTGCCGGAGAATGGATGGGAAGCCGGCATGAACGGCATCTTTAGACTCGATCGCTCGGCACGCGCGCTCTACAACGCCAACGGTCAGCGCTGGGACCTGGTCGCGCGGAGTTGGCGCGACTCTGCCGAATCACGCGTTACCGACTTAGACGAGCCGGGCGAACCGATGGACGCGATCGCCGCCGCGACGTGGCTGCAACGCGAAAGCGGGCATCCCGTTCGGGTCCCCATCGGCGTCATCGGACCGCACGAAGCGACTCCGGGCCAAATCGCAGCCGCGGAAAGGGTCGGTGCCGGATTGGCTGCGATGGGCCTGGCGATCGTTTGCGGGGGACGCGAAGGCGTCATGGAGGCAGTGTGTCGCGGCGCAGCGCGACACGACGGCATTGCGATCGGCATACTGCCCGACACCGATCCGTCCCTCGCGAATTCCCACGTGACGATTTCGCTGGCGACCGGCCTCGGCGAGGCACGCAACGCGGTGATCGCACGAGCAGCTCTCGCCTTGATCGCAATCGGCGATAGTTACGGCACGCTATCCGAAGTAGCGCTCGGCCTGCACTTCGGCAAACGCGTGATCGGGCTCGAAGGTGCTGCGCGAATTGCGGGCGTCGAACATGTGGCGTCGGCGGATGCAGCGCTGAACGCCATAGCGCTGCACGTTCTCGCGACGAAGTCCGCTTAGGGCATCTGAATTTTGCCGCCACCGCGCGGCATGCCGCCGCCCATAGCTCCGCCCGCGCCGAGCGCCGCGGCCGCTCCCGCCGGAGGCACGATGAGCGAAGAAGACTGCTGCCGCCGCAGATCCTGCAACTCGCGCATCGTGTGCTCGATGCCTGTCTTGGCGGCTTCGGCGTACTTTTGCACCGCTTCGGCCAAGTCCTTCGCGGCGATGTCGAAGCTAATCGGCAACGGCCCCATGTTCGTCATCAACTGCGCTTCACCGGTGTACACGGTGGCGCGAGCAGCGTCATCGTTGCCGTTGCTTTTTACCGGAACCAATACACGCAACGTACCCACCTTGCGGTCGGTGTACACCTCTTCGCGATAGAGCGACGCGACATCCATCGTCGCTTCGGGAGTGCGGGGTTCGGTAGCCATGGCGGGTCCTCTATTGTTGGTGTCGTCT